>NZ_JBTLQH010000023.1:0-117195 GCF_054461575.1 Flavitalea flava | reverse complement strand
TCCACGCCTTCCGTGGGATGCTGGGTTAAATGCTTGTCCAGGATATTCATCATTTTGATGTTTTCAGGCTTTTCCGGCATAGGTTTGTAATAGATTTTGCTTCGATTCACGGTAAGAAGCTCGCATTGCTTACGAACGGATACCTTCGCAGAATGAGGCTGTATCAGCGAGGCGCGGATTTCTACATCCCAAGTCTCTTGAAACTTTTTTTTAAAAATTCATTCTCCACCTTGAGTTGGCCAATCTGTGCATAGAGTTCCTGTGTATCTACAGACTCATTTTCTGAGCTCCCTTCTTTTTCAAAAGCCGCGGACATGTTTTCCAGGAATTCAGCCTTCCATTTGGAAATCATTACAGGGTTTACTTCAAATTTTTTTGCAAGATCTGCCAGCGTTTGCTGGTTCTTTACGGCTTCAAGAGCTACCTTAGCTTTGAAGGTTGACGAGAATTTACGGCGTGTTTGCTTTTTCATTTGTAGTAGTTAAAATTACGAAAAAATTTAACTAACCAAATGGTCTGAATTTAGGGGAGTGTTATATTAGTTGATTTACATAATGTAATTATCATTTTTATTTTTTTTAAAATATTATTTAATAAGTTTTGCCGATAGTTCATATTGTGGCGTTTTATTCAAAGAATTCGTACAAATTTAACGGAACTTCTGCCATGAAACGTTCAGATATATGAGGGTTAGATTTGATTATTTGTTGAAGGTACTTTACTGAAAATTTTATTGGTTGGCATGTTTTAAAGGGTTTGGGATTACGGAGCATTTAATTGAAACGAATTTATTGTATTTTATTTTTCTGACCATTGAGGAAAGGCCGGCTTAATACGGTCGTCTTTTAAAAAGTTGTAATTATGGCAAGTTGCCAGTAACGCAGCTCGAATCCAAGTCGCTCCCATTCCCAGGATTCGCCATGATGTTTTAGTTACTATATTACACCGGCGCGAAGCCAGGCAGCTTTATGCACAAAAGTATAATTGCTTTTTCGAACCGATTCGATATAGTTATGATGCTGAGAATAGATTGGTGGAAGTAAAGACGAGCCGGGACAGTATAGTTTGGGAGCGGGATGCGGCATATAGTTATTACAAACATGGGCCATTAGCCAGAATGGTGTTGGGACAATTACAGCCGCAAGGACTGGATTACAGTTATACGTTGCAGGGATGGCTGAAGGGAGTCAATATCGGGAACTTGCTAGGCGGTAACGGCGATAATACAGGAGCGTCCTGTACAGCCAATACGGCCCTGGACGATGCCACGGTAAGCAGCCGTCCGGTCCTCAATGCTCCTGTACAATACACTGCCCGGGGCACCATCAGTTTTATAGATGAATTCACCAGTAAGGACAATGATGATTTTGAGACCCAACTCAATAATAGCCTGGCAGTATGTTCTCCGGCGGGTGGGACTGCCGGGACCGGCCACCCGGGTGGGGCGGAAGGTTATCCCGTGGGCCGTGACGCCTATTCTTTCAGTTTACATTATTATCCCGGGGATTATAAGCCAATAGGCAGTATCGATCCGGTAACGGGCATTCTGGAAGCCCTGCCGGGGCAGGCGGCTCCGTTGTTCAATGGCAATATCGCAGCGATGGCGGTGAACATTCCAAAATTGGGGGACCCTCAGGTATACAATAAAGTGTACAATTACCATTATGATCAGTTGAACCGCCTGTCGCAGATGGATGCCTTTAATGGGCTGAACACGAGCAATACTACCTTCACGCCCATTCAGTTGGACGATTATAAGGAAAAAGTATCCTATGATCCGAGCGGCAATATAATGACCTATCTCAGGCGCGGGACAACGGACGGAGGAAAACAAAGGGGCATGGATAGTTTGAGTTATGATTACTATCCAACAACCAATCAATTGAAACACATAGGAGATAATGCTGCCTATTCAGGTAATTATACAGAGGATATCGATAATCAAACCGATGCGGCCAATTATACCTACGATGCGATCGGCAATCTCAAAACGGATATAGCTTCCTCGATCACCGGTACGGGCGTGGAATGGACGGTCTATGGAAAGATAGCGGCCATTACCAAGGCAGGCAGCACCATGACGTACACCTACGACGCTTCGGGTAACCGGATCACCAAGACGGTAGGAAATGTTACGACAGTTTATGTCCGTGATGCACAGGGGAATGTAATGAGCGTGTATCAAAAGACGGGCAGCAACCCGCTCCAGCAACAGGAAACCCATTTATATGGCAGCAGCCGGTTGGGAATCCTAAATGCGCTGACGGTCGCTCCGGTAAGCGTGAGTATGGGGCCCGATTATGCTAATTCCATGCTGAGTACCTTTACCCGGGGCGAGAAAAATTACGAGTTAAGTAACCATTTGGGCAATGTACTGGCGGCAATCAGTGATAAAAAAATTGCCGTATCTTCGGGAGGCAGCAGTTCTTTGATAGATCATTATGAGGCCGATGTAACCAGCGCCCAGGATTATTATCCGTTTGGGATGCAAATGCCGGGTCGGACCTATAGTAGTGGGCCATACCGGTATGGGTTTAATGGAAAGGAGAATGACAATGAGGTAAAGGGAGTGGGGAATCAGATAGATTATGGAATGCGGGTATATGATCCGAGAATTGGGAAGTTTTTGAGTGTGGATCCGTTGACGGGGAAGTTTCCAGAGTTGACCCCATACCAATACGCAAGTAATACCCCTATACAAGCAATTGATTTAGATGGCTTGGAGCAGTGGGAGCTGAGCAGTGAAGCCGCAAGATTAAAACGCGATGCAACGAACATAAAACCAGCATTGGGTCGAATACGCGAGGATGATATTTTGATGAAGGATGTATATGGTCAAGGAATAATTGGGCCCAGATCAGTTGTTGAAAAAATAGTTGGGAGAACCTGGGAGGAGCACTTTGTCCAGGTTGGTGACAATGTTAAAAGTGGACTTGGGGGGTCTATCGGATACCTTGCTGCAGGAGAGAAAGGGGCTCAGGTAGGTGCGGCTGCTGACAATATTTTGTTTTCATTTGCAGGGATTCCAGATCAGAATACTTTTTTATCGAAGCCAGGCGAGGCGCCAAAAGAAGTGAACCCTGCTTATACTGAGAGTTCAATAAATAGTAAATCAAATGGAGGTACGGTCTCTTCAAGAAAATCAGCCCAGTTGGCAATCAATAGAAAAAGTGGTGCAGCATCAGAGGATTTAGTCAGAAGTAGATTGCAAAGTCAATTAGGTGAGAATGAATCGATTTTATCAAAACCAAGAATTTATATTGGAGATGGAAGCTCTGGGAAATTCGCAACGCCTGACTTTGCTATTTATAATACACAGACGGGGCTAATTACTAGAATAGTAGATGCCAAGGACGGTGGATCGCCACTATCGAAGGCTCAGCTGCAGTTAAATGAATATGGCGGAGTTTTTAGGGGCTCAAGCAGGGCGACAGATGCCGCGCCGCAATCAGTAAAACCTAATATGATAGAAGTGGAAAGAACGGAGGTAAATCAACAATAGTCTCAGCAATAAGCAAAGTGTATTATGAAACTAATGAATTTAAAATCGAACGATATTAAAGAGAAAATAGCTTTACAATTTGGTGATAAGCTATCGAAAGAGGGGTTTGTTTATAAAAGGGCAATGAATGAGTTTAGATGCAGAAAGGGCGATTTTACCTATATTTTTAACATAGAACAAGTGGCCTGGAGCAATAGTTATTCCCTTAATGTCCGCTTATATATTAGCCAAAAGGAAATAGAAGACATTTTGGAAAGGATTATTGGAAAACTTAGGTATAGGAAAACACTTGGTCAAGAACTTGGCCGAATTTATAAAAGCCAGGACGGGAGAGAGGTGGTAAATGGCGATTTAGTTATATGGCTTCGACAGGATGAAGATGTCGAATCGGCGATTGAAACTCTCGAATGGTATTATAAAGACATAGCATACCCCTATTTCGACAGATATAATACCCTAGCGACCATTGACGATATTATTAATAACCCTCCTTTTAACCATTGTCCGGCACATGTAGGAGGCAACTTTGATGAAAGATTCATGAAAGGTTTAATTGTGGCTAGACTTGTCGATAATCCGAATTATGAAAAACTGGCTGCTATTTACGATGAAGCTATTAAAGAAACGATGAATGCCGTGTCGATCGAGAATTATCATAAGGTTCGGGAATACCTAAAGTATAATCAGATTAAGTAAATTAGGTGTTAGAGGGCTAGCGAATAGCTGACCTCTTATTTTTTATTTAGATAGGCATCAAGGCATGTGCCTTTTTCATGTTGAGTTATCGACAAGGGAATGCTTCCTTCTCACATTTACGGAACTAAATGCGGTTGGGAGCCATGCGACAGGGTGGTGGTTCGTTGCTCCATATATTTACGAATAAAAATTTCATTCTTGGTCAATAAAGGTTAACCCCTTTATTTAAGAAAGTCGGATATACTTTGGATGATGCGATCAATAAGGTTCATGTGACAGGATATGCTTGCTATCTCTTCATCCTACATTGCAAAGGAATTTGAATAGTTAGCAGAGACTTCTTTTCCTTTTTTCGAGAATTCGATTTCTATAATAAAACCCCCTAGAAAGCTATCAGTTTAAAAACGGTTAATGCTGAAAAGAATTTTAAGTTTGCCAATATATTTGAAAACATTAAGGATCTCGGCGCCCTTAAAAGGGCAGGTTCAAATGCGCAATACGAAAGGAAATTTAAGTTACCCCTTATAATATAATCAAGTCAAATCATTAATGGGGGCTAATGGTAAAAATATTGATGAAACTTTTGCATGGATAAAAAACAAGGATGAAGCCGTAGATTAGTTACTGCAATACCAACAAAACAATAAAAAATGCTTAAAGATCTGGATGTAATTAAAACAAATAGGGAAATGAGTGAACAAGTTTCTAAAGGCACAAAAGGGGTGATTCATCAGATTTATCTCAATCACCCAATCTTTTATTTAGTTGAATTTATTGATAACGAAAATAATACTATTTGCATCCTTGAAGTAAGCGAAAAGGATATAGAGTTGGTTTGATAAGGACTTTTTAGAATAATTGTGGGGTTCGGTGAAATCCGGTCCCACAATTTTTTTACAGATACCCGTTATGGTGTGATCGCCCATCTATTTAAACTGAGACATAAGCTGAATGTTACTTTCACGCCTGCCCGCATTCAGGGTCTCTCTCCTACTAATCTTTACAATATTGTTTTCAGCACGATGCTACACCGAAGAGCGTCCTGGCAGCTATCATGCTCAAAGCGACATTGCTTTTTCGAGCGGCTCCCATTGTCGATATTGGCTTGGCTGAATACCCCACCCCTGCTTGGCCATAGCCATAGTCAATGAGAAAAGCTGGTCGGGTTGAGCATGATAGCTGCCAGGAAAATGCCGAGCGAGCTCTAAGAATTATTGCCTCCCAAAGTAATGTCTGAAGAGTTTCGCGTGAGGGATTGGACCGAAAAGCCCGGAGCCTGTGCAGGATGCAAGGAGAGGACTTGAAGGGTAAAGCCCGACCCTTGCGGCACGCCCGGTAGAAGACACCTATGATATACACGGCAATGTAGACACCTTGTTACAGGATTATCGGGGAGTAGCAGCCATGGGAGGTGCTAATTCCAATCAGTATAAACGGATCTGTTATGCCTATGATCTGATCAGCGGAAAGGTAAATGGGGTGGATTACCAGCCCGGGGAAGCGGATGTTTTTTACCATCGGTATAGTTATGATGCCGAGAATAGATTGGTGGAAGTAAAGACGAGCCGGGACAGTATAGTTTGGGAACGGGATGCGGCCTACAGCTATTACAAACATGGCCCATTAGCGAGAATGGTGTTTGGACAATTACAGCCGCAAGGACTGGATTACAGCTATACGTTGCAGGGATGGCTGAAGGGAGTCAATATCGGGAACTTGCTAGGCGGTAACGGCGATAATACAGGAGCGTCCTGTACAGCCAATACGGCCCTGGACGATGCCACCGTAAGCAGCCGTCCGGTCATCAATGCTCCTGTACAATATACGGCTCGTGGCACCATCAGTTTTATAGATGAGTTCACCAGTAAGGACAATGATGATTTTGAGACCCAACTCAATAATAGCCTGGCGGTATGTTCGCCGGCGGGTGGGACTGCCGGAACCGGCCACCCGGGTGGGGCGGAAGGTTATCCCGTGGGCCGTGACGCCTATTCTTTCAGTTTACATTATTACCCCGGGGATTATAAGCCGATCGGCAGTATCGATCCGGTAACGGGCATTCTGGAAGCCCTGCCGGGGCAGGCGGCTCCGTTGTTCAATGGCAATATCGCTGCGATGGCGGTGAACATCCCAAAATTGGGGGACCCCCAGGTATACAATAAAGTATACAATTACCATTATGATCAACTGAACCGCCTGTCGCAGATGGATGCCTTTAATGGCCTGAACACGGGCAATACTACCTTCACGCCCATTCAGCTGGACGATTATAAGGAAAAGGTATCCTATGATCCGAGCGGCAATATAATGACCTATCTCCGGCGCGGGACAACGGACGGAGGAAAACAAAGGGGCATGGATAGTTTGAGTTATGATTACTATCCAACAACCAATCAATTGAAACACATCGGAGATAATGCTGCCTATTCAGGTAATTATACAGAGGATATAGATAATCAAACCGATGCGGCCAATTATACCTACGATGCGATCGGCAACCTGAAAACGGATATAGCTTCCTCGATCACCGGTACGGGCGTGGAATGGACGGTCTATGGAAAGATAGCGGCCATTACCAAGGCAAGCAGCACCATGACCTACACCTATGACGCGTCGGGTAACCGGATCACCAAAACGGTAGGGAATGTCACAACGGTTTATGTCCGTGATGCGCAGGGGAATGTGATGAGCGTGTATCAAAAGACGGGAAGCAATCCGCTCCAGCAACAAGAAATCCATTTATACGGCAGCAGCCGGTTGGGAATCCTAAATGCCCTGACGGTAGCTCCAATAAGCGTGAGTATGGGGCCAGATTATGGCACTTCCTTGCTGAGTACCTTTACCCGGGGAGAGAAAAATTACGAGTTAAGCAACCATTTGGGCAATGTTTTAGCGGCAATCAGTGATAAAAAAATTGCCGTATCTTCGGGAGGCAGCAGTTCTTTGATAGATCATTATGAGGCCGATGTAACCAGCGCTCAGGATTATTATCCCTTTGGGATGCAAATGCCGGGGAGAACCTATAGTAGTGGAAGTTACCGGTATGGATTTAATGGGAAGGAGAATGATAATGAGGTGAAGGGTGTGGGGAATCAGCAGGATTATGGCATGAGGATTTATGATCCGAGGTCGGGAAGGTTCCTGAGCGTGGATCCTATAACGGGCAAATATCCGGGTTTGACACCATACCAATACGCAAGTGATAATCCAATAATGAACATTGATATTGATGGCTTAGAGGGAATCTGGTATTATATTAAGCATGGTGATTTGATGGGTGCTTTAAATTCCGTTACCTGGAATGATGTTAATGAGGGGGCAGAGACATTCAATAGAAATGTTAATCCAGTTGGAATTGCTTATTATAATGGGTATCAGTTGGTGACAGGAAGAGATGCTAGTACTGGACAGGAGGCACCAAGGGTAGATGCATTGGGCAATTTGGTGATAGCAGGTATATTTCATCAAGCAGTTGTAAGAGCGGCGGCACCGAGTGCTGTCACTGTATTAGAAAGGCAGATGGCTGAGAATACCGCAGCTAGGTCAGGCAAGGCAGCAACTAATGCTCATAACAACAATTCGGGGTCTGCTGAATCTAATACAGCTAAAACTACAACAGCTCCTGCAAGCAGTGAAGGAAATACTTTTACATCCAGTGGTGCATCTGCGCCAGTTAATATAATAGAAACTTCGCTAGGGAAAAACGAGCTAGCAGCTCTGAAGATAAAGGTGCAGAATGTTTTTAAGGGGGTTGACAAAACTCATCTTGATGCAGCTATTGGAGATATGGCCGGAAAACCAGTTGTTAAGTGGGGGAAAGCATGGGATCACTTGAACGATATTTCTATTCATTTGCGCGGCCTAAATCGTCAAATTAAACGATTGAGCAGTATGATAAACGAAAATAAATTTACAGGTGTTGTGCTTAAAGAAGCAACTGAACTTAGGTCATCTCTCCAAAAGCAGTATGACTCTTATCTAGGAGCTTTGCAAAGGGCTGCAAATAAATATGGAGAAACAATTGATATTAAATCGAAGGACTAAAGTATGAGTATTGATAAAATTAGAAATGAAATAGAAAACATTAAAGACGACGAGTCAAAGCTATATTCTTATTTGTATGATTTGACATATTTGGAATTATCCAAGAATGCACGGCTACTGGAAACGGTATATGTCTCCTTTTTGAAAGATAGTCGATCTGAAATTAAACGTGTTGCTATTTATTGCCTGCTTTTCGGATTGCAGATTCAGAAACCAGGGATAAAGGAAATCGCGTTAAAAGAGTTGAGAGATAAACAAAACGACATTGACCTAAGATTGACTTGTATCACGGGATTGGCTCAAGCGTATATCGATACGGATGATAGAGAGATACTTTCAGTTTTTTATTCTCAATTTGTTGATGAAGAAGAGGAAGATGATGCTCGATCGGAATGCTTTGTTGGGATGATGAAATTGCATGGATTAAATAGTGTTCAAATTGTTGGCAAAAATAAGAATCAGATAATTATGTCCCTCGAAGATTTGCATTTTGATGAATTTGAAAAGGAATTATCTGAAATAAGGCGAATCGTGGCATGAATGGTAATAAGTATTGTTTCGAAGAAGATTTTTTAAATGACAAGTTCATGCCTGGCAATATTAAAAAGCTCTTAGAATAAGATTTATTGGTAAAAGTAGCTAGGTGTTATTAGGGGGCTTTTAAATGCGCCCATATTTTTTCACAGATGCCATTAAAGTGCGATCGCCCATCTAGCTGAATATTACCTTCGCTTATGAGTAAAATCAGTCGCGTTGAGTCATATAACTGCCAACGATATTCCGATCGGAATATCACCCCTTCCCATCAAACCCATTCTCCCAACCATCAAGTCTTAACTTCTCCACCTTCCCCAGCACTTCGGTCTCGAGTGTCTTCTTATATGCGGCAATCTTCACGGAAACAACAGGATCAAAAGCCCCGATGATCGTAGCGGCGAGTATCCCTGCATTTTTAGCGCCATTAAGGGCAACCGTAGCGACAGGAATGCCATTCGGCATTTGAAGAATGGAAAGAACAGAATCCCATCCATCGATGGAATTCGAAGATTTAATCGGAACCCCGATAACGGGCAGAGTGGTTAAGGAAGCCACCATGCCGGGCAAATGAGCGGCGCCGCCTGCGCCTGCAATAATAATTTTAAGGCCCCTTCCGGCAGCCTGGCTGGCGTATTCGGCCATACGAAGTGGAGTGCGGTGGGCGGAGACCACCGTCAGTTCAAAACCGATCCCAAAATCTTTAAGTATGGTAGCTGCGGCCTGCATGATAGGCAGATCGCTGTCGCTGCCCATAATAATTCCTACCTGGATCGTCGATGATGATGCGGACATAGTCAAAATTATCGATTAAAAACTTCCGGTTCTATACCTTAACGCTGTCTTTTACCTCAACGGCACTAACCACTTTCAGCGCATTCTTGATCTTATGCGCCTTATGCACGAGGTCATGTTTTTCCCGGCTGAGAATAGTTACATGGCCCATCTTCCGACCGGCCTTGGTTTCTTTTTTGCCGTAGATATGTACAAAGACATTATCCATTTGCAGGACTTCATGCAGCCCTTCATAATGCGCTTCCCCGCTATGACCTTCGGCACCTATTAAATTAACGATCGCTCCGGAAAGGATAGGATCGGTATTGCCGAGGGGATATCCCAGGATAACGCGCCACAGCATATCGAACTGCGAACAGTAATTGGCTTCGATGGTATGGTGGCCGCTGTTATGGACGCGGGGGGCTGTTTCATTCACATATACGTCGCCGTCACGGCTGACGAATAATTCCACGGCAAAAATACCGGGGCTTTTTAATTCTTTCACTACCCGGAGGGCAATGGCTTCGATTTTCCAGAGTGTATTCTGGGGCAATTCGGCCGGGCAGATCTGGTAGTCCAGCAGGTTAAGATGGGGATCGAAGATCATATCGACGGGAGGGTAGAGGGCGGTTTCGCCTTTTTCGTTGATGGCGATGATCTGGGCGATCTCCTTATTGATGTTCACCATTTTTTCCAGGACAGCCGGCGCATGGAAACCTTTATCGATATCATCGCGGGTTCTGATCGCCTGTACGCCTTTACCATCATAACCGCCCGTTGCGACTTTGTGAACGGCGGGCAGGAAATCGGTATGTTTGCGCAGATCGTCCAGGTTATTGGTGATCTTATATTCTGCGGTCGGAATGCTGAATTCGTTGTAAAACTGTTTTTGTAAAATCTTGTTTTTGATGGTGCGCAGGGCGGATGTGCGCGGATAGACCTTTACCCCTTCGGACTCCAGTTTTTCCAGGGCGGCATCATTCACCGATTCGATCTCGATGGTCAGGGCATCCAGTCCTTTTCCAAAATTATAAACATCATCGAAATTGCGGATATCCCCTTTCACAAAATGGTGACACAAGTGGGCGGCAGGGCAATCATCCCGGTCTTCCATCACAAAAGTCTCTACCGGGTAATTGGCGGCAGCTTGTAATAACATTCTCCCCAGCTGACCCCCACCTAAAATTCCAACTCGTAACATGCTTCTCGTATTTGCGCCGAAGATAGACAAAAATCCCAGGGACTGTAGTCAAAATCACGGCTCAGGCACGTAAAATCCCTGTTAGTAGTATCCAAAGCACCGGCAAAGAGGCAAAACCGGTGACTTCCGGGTTCAAAAAAAAGGACTTACCTTAGCCTTATCATATGCATCCGGATTATCCCCATAAAATTTTCGACGACAAGCGGTTACATTACTTTCTGCTGATGGAAGCGCTTGCCATGGATGCATCGCCAACCTCCTGCTGATTTTTTTCTTTTATTACATTTTTTAGGTATATCCATTCCAGGAATAGGCGGAATCCGGCTTCATGCCAGGGACGCTTTAAAATATTCAGCCATATGTCAACAATATCTGCGGCCAACAAAGTAGCCGAACCCACAAATACCGACTTTTTACCCTTGCAAGGAACTGATTATGTGGAGTTTTATGTAGGGAACGCCAAACAGGTAGCCCACTATTATAAATCCGCTTTCGGGTTCCAGTCCCTTGCTTATGCCGGACCCGAGACAGGCAGTATGGATACCGTAAGTTATGCGGTACGCCAGAACAAACTGACCCTGGTCTTTACCACTGCCTTAAGACCGGAAAATAAAATAGCCAAACATGTCGATCTGCATGGGGATGGCGTAAAAGTGCTGGCCCTGCGGGTGGATGATGCGACCAGTGCCTGGAACGAAACGACATCCCGGGGCGGCAAAAGTTATATGAAACCGACCCGCCTTTCCGATAAAGAGGGGGAAGTGGTCCTGAGCGGAATTCATACCTATGGAGATACCGTTCACCTTTTTGTGGAACGCAGGAATTATACCGGTGCCTTTATGCCGGGATTCAGGGAATGGAAAACCGTTTATAACCCTTCGTCAACGGGGCTTCAGTATGTCGACCATTGTGTGGGTAATGTAGGATGGAACCAGATGGATCCCTGGGTTAAATTCTATGAAGAAGTAATGGGATTCCGCAACATCCTTTCCTTTGACGATAAGGATATTTCCACGGAATATTCCGCCCTGATGAGCAAGGTGATGAGTAACGGAAATGGTTTTGTAAAATTTCCCATCAATGAACCGGCGGAAGGAAAGAAAAAATCACAGGTAGAAGAATATCTGGAATTTTATAAAGGGGAGGGAGTGCAGCATGTGGCCATGGCAACCAATAATATTGTCGATACCGTCACCCAGCTCCGGGACAGGGGTGTCGAATTTCTCCAGGTGCCGGCTTCTTATTATGAAGACCTGCTCGACCGGGTAGGGAAGATCGACGAAGACATAAACCCATTAAAAGAGTTGGGTATCCTGGTGGACCGGGATAATGAAGGTTACTTATTACAGATTTTTACCAAACCGGTGGAAGACAGACCTACGCTGTTCTTTGAGATCATCCAGCGAAAGGGAGCCCAGAGCTTTGGAAAGGGGAACTTCAAGGCCTTGTTCGAGGCTATTGAGCGCGAACAGTCCGCCCGGGGAAATTTATAATCCGGAACATTATCCGTATTAGCCGGAATTACCCCTTAGTAAGCTAATCTTTGGTTATTAAACCTGCCATTACTAGCATATATGGCAGGTTTTTTGTTATTTTACGATGTCATTAACTTCTATACCTATTATCAGCCGCCGTATCAACAATTGATTTGAACCGTAGTTCTTTTTCAATATAGTACTACGGTTTAAAACCACCAATAATGGGCCTTCGGCCAATGGCCCCGTGGTCCATTATGGTATAATTCACCCTATAGTATGCTATTAAAAAAGTCAATGATCGCTGGACTTTATGGGGCCCTGATAGGTATTTGTCTGTCCGCCACTAAGTTACTTGCGCAAACTTCCACTCCAGCTTTTCATTTTATTGATTATCAGCGCTCTATTCCTAAAATTGGCGACCTGCTGAAAAGAAAGGAGGATACCCTGAGCAAACAATTCAAGGAAAAAGGATTGGTTTGGCCTGCCCGCTATGTGTACATCCGGTCTTTTAAATATGACAGTCAGTTGGAAGTCTGGGTCAAGAATGCCAGGGAGGATAAATATAAATTATTTAAATCATATAAGGTCTGTGCCCTGGCCGGAACCTTAGGTCCCAAACGTATGGCCGGCGATTACCAGGTACCGGAAGGATTTTATTATATCAATGAATTTAATCCCCGCAGTGAATACCATCTTTCCCTTGGGCTGAATTATCCCAATGCATCGGACAGGATACTCAGTGATTCCACCCAGCCCGGCGGTGAGATCTATATTCATGGAAGTTGTGTAACCACGGGTTGTATTCCCATCACCGATTCGCAGATCGAGGAATTATATATCCTGGCGGCTCATGCCAAGAACCAGGGCGAGGATTTTATCCCGGTCCATATCTTCCCGGTTAATTTTAATAACCCACGAAGTGTTGACTATCTGAATAAATATTTACAAACTTTCTCCGAATATACTCCCTTCGCAAAATCCATGCGGAACGCCTTTTATTATTTTGAAAAATACAGGGATGTTCCTTTTGTACTGGTCAACGGAAAAGGTGAATACGTAACGGAAGAAGTTTCTCCCAATGAGGCGCTGATAAAAGTCGCGTCAGTAGAATCGGCCATCAAACCCAAAAAGAAAATTGTCCGTCATCATCCCGACCAGCCTTCAGCGGTAAAGGAGGATGATCTGGCTAAAGTGGTGGATAAGCTGCCTGTTTATCCCGGTGGCAATCAGGCCTTTCAGGATTTTCTGAATAAATTGAGCAAGGATGGAATAGATGACCTGGAGGATGGACAGACCAAGGCCTTTATTATGGTAGAATATATCATCGACCAGGCCGGCAAACCTGTTTATGCAAAGGTGATCCGTGGCGGCAATGAAGAAATGAACTTTAAAATAGAGGATGCTTTCCTGTCGATGCCCCAATGGGCACCAGCCAATCGTCTGGGGGCCAATGTGGCCATCCGTCTCAAACAAACCATTATGATCGAGGCCCCACAGCCTACCGCCAAGGGCGGATAGGCAGCGGCCGGAGGCCGGGACTTATTATTTCATCAGCATCTGCACGGTCTCGGGCGTCTGCTGCCGAAGCACGATCTGTTTTCCTTCTGTCAATCGTCGTAGCACCTCACCGTCATAATGCCGGATAGTCAGCAGGGTCAATCCTTTTTCCAACTGTACATCGAAATCGGAGGAGGCGGAAAGTGCCAGTTTTTCGATCTTATCTGCCCTGTCGTCCAGGCATACCTGGATAGTGACCGCTCCGCTTTGCATCAGGTTGGGTTTGATCCGTATCCCGGCGAATAAAGTATACAGATGACCGGTCAGTTCTTCTCCCACAAATGAATAATCTTTCGAATGCAGCTGTAATAAAACCTGGTTTTGTTTCAGTACGATGATGGGAGGGAGCCCTTTCACCACTTTTTTGTGGATCACCGTACCCGGCAGATCCTTGTCCAGGAAACATTTCACATAGAAAGGGATGCCTTTATTCTGGAGCGGTTTGATGGTTTTGGGATGGATGACCTGGGCTCCGTAATAGGCCATTTCAATGACCTCGTCATAACTCAGTTCGCTGATAAGACGGGCATCCGGAAATTGTTTAGGATCGGCGTTCATCACCCCTTCCACGTCTTTCCAGATCGTCAGGCTTTCGGCATTCAGTAGATTCGAAAAGATGGCGGCGCTATAATCGCTGCCTTCCCGACCAAGGGTGGTACTTTCGTTCTCTGAAGTCGCCCCGATGAAACCTTGGGTAACCACCATATCGGAAGAATCGAATAATGGCAATATATCTTCTTTGACTTTGTTTTCGGTAAAAGCCCAGTCCAGGGTTGCATCCCGGAAATTATTATCGGTCCGGAAAATATCCCGAACATCCATCCATTCATTGGCGATCCCTCTTTCGGCCAGGTAGGCGCTGATAATGGAGGTAGATAATAATTCCCCGATGCAGACTATCTGATCGTAATAATAATCAAAATCACGGACGGGTTTGTCATGGAGCAGCCATTCCACTTCTGTAAAAAAATCCTTTAACTGGGCTTCGGCGGCCAGGTAATTTTTTACCAGGAGGTATTTGGCTGTCGTTAAATGGGTTTCCTTCACCTGGTGGAACAAACGCAAGGCCTCTTCAGGATGATGATCATAAAAGGCTTCCGCCACTTTTTCCAGGGCATTGGTGGTCTTTCCCATGGCTGATATGACGACCAGTAATTTTTCCCCGGTATAGGATCGAAGGATATCAGCCAGGCTTTGGATTCTTTCCACGCTATTTACGCTGGCTCCCCCGAATTTGAAAATTTTATGCACGGAGTTATTTGTTTTTTCAATGCTGTTCATGAATACTTCATATTTCGTGGGGCAAATATAATCACAAAAATATAGCTTGCGGCCTGAGGCTCGTAGCTTGCGGCTTGTCGCTCCGATTTTCCTTACATTTGCCACTCCAATCACCAAACTTCTAAAACTTGCCATTATGAATGTGAATAGAAAAGTCCTTACCCTCGATGAGTTCACTATTCAACAGCTTCGAAACTTTCCTAATGCAACCGGCGAATTGAGCAATCTCCTGCGGGATATGGGCCTGGCCGCCAAACGGGTAAATGTGGAGGTCAATAAGGCCGGATTGGTCGATATCCTGGGAGATGCCGGGACGATCAATGTGCAGGGGGAAGATGTCAAAAAACTGGACATTTTTGCCAATAACCAGTTTATGGGGGTATTGCGGCATGGCATTAGTTGCGCGGGGATAGGCAGCGAGGAAATGGATGATTTTGTAGTCTTCGATGATGAGATCAGTAATAATTCAAAATACGTATGTCTTTTCGATCCGCTGGATGGCAGCGGCAATATCGATGTGAATGTGTCGATCGGTACTATCTTTTCCGTTTACCGGCGGGTGAGTCCCAAAGGCCAGCCCTGTACAAAAGAAGATTTTCTGCAACCCGGCAACAAACAGGTTGCCGCCGGTTATATCATTTATGGTTCTTCCACCATGATGGTCTATGCCACCCGCAGGGGGGTAAACGGTTTTACCCTGGACCCATCGATAGGCGAGTTTACGCTTAGTCACCCGGACATCAAATGCCCGGAATCGGGGAAGATCTATTCGGTCAATCATGGTAATTTTTTCCAGTATCCAAAAAATGTGCAGGCCTATATCGATACCTGCCAGAAAAAAAACAAAACAAACGGCGGCCCTTATACCCAGCGTTATATCGGCAGCATGGTGGCTGATGTCCATCGCAACCTGATAAAAGGGGGGATCTTTATGTATCCGCCTACAATAGACAAACCAAAAGGGAAATTGCGTCTGCTCTATGAATGTAATCCCTTTGCGTTTATCGTTGAAGTAGCGGGGGGAAAGGCCACCAACGGTGCACAAAGGATCCTGGATCTCCAGCCCACCGAATTGCATCAGCGTTCCTCTTTTTATATTGGCAGCAAAGGCATGATGGAAGAATTGGAAACTTATCTGAATATATAACCTATCTGAATATATAACCTAATTGAATATTTAATGATCAGTATCATCCCTTATACCGATAAGTATGCAGCCGATTTTAAGCTGCTCAATCTGGAATGGCTGGACAAATACGGCTTGACGGATGATCACGATTTGGAAATATTGGGAGATCCGAAAGGAGTGATATTGGACCGCGGAGGGTTTATCTACCTGGCCTCCCTGGATGGGGAGATCATCGGCACAGCAGCCCTGATCCGGGAAGAGGAGGGGCATTTTGAATTGGCAAAAATGACGGTGGCTCCGTCCTTTCGGGGCAAAGGGATCAGTAAATTATTGATCGAAAAATGCCTGGATACGGCCAGGGAAGCAAGGGCAGCCAAAATTATACTCTATTCCAACAGCCAGTTAGTGACCGCTATCGGCTTATATCGCCAATATGGTTTTCAGCATGTGCAGGTAGCCGATGCGCCTTATATTACGGCAGATGTAAAAATGGAATTGCATTTCAACGTTTGACCGTCAATACAAAATTGAGCTTATTATACCCGGTATTCATTTCCCAGCAATCCTCATTGGCCAAGCGGATGCAGTATGCTGGTCTTTTGGTGAGGGAGGGATAGGGGTCGGGGAGAGCCAATAAGAGCTCATATTTACCTGGAGGCATATCGCCCGGCAGCTTCAACGTTTCCTTCCATGTTATATTCCCGCTGAACCAGGTCCGCAGATCTGCTTGGCAGGGAAGGGTCAACTCTTTTCCATTGTCCTGGTTCCGCAGGATCAGCTGCAAAGGCCTGGCATTAAAAGGAGAGGCATAACCATCATTGCGGATTTGCATCGAAAAGGAAAAGCTGTGGCCTGCTACCGCTTCGGTAGGAAAATGAACTTCCTGAAGCAGCAAACGATAGCCCAGTCTTTTACGAATACTGCCGATACAACCCAGCGAATCCCAGTCATTGTTCACGTCATTATTATAGGCAGTATTCAGGAAACTGACATGCATGGTCCTCATCTCTTCCTCGGCATGCCCTAAAGGTGAGCAATCATTTTCCGGACTATATACGTCATCACAGGTCTCTCCGCCGACGGCCACATAGCGGCTGTCCTGGTGTACATATTCTCTCAGGGGTTTGTTCGCTTCTTTTTTGGGGGTGGCGGAACTGCCATAGTCGTAATAGGTTCCATAATCATCGGCTCCCGACAGGAAACAGTCGTTGTGGAATCCGATCCGGGAGGAATCCGATCCCGTAAAAGCCTCCTTCAACGACAAGGGTTGTACCCCGACTCCGGCGCCAGGACCATAGACATATTTCTGTTTGATCTGGGGCGTGCGCACCTGCACCATCCTGTCTTTAGACAAGGCTTCGAGCAAGGCATGCAATACTTCCCGGCGGTCTTCCCAACTTTTGTCGGGTATCCGGCCGGGACCGTTACCCGAGGCATCTCCGAAATAATCGGTATAATAGTTCTCCCCCCAGATCCCGATAAATCCTTCCTGCAACACGGCAATGATGTCCGCATATTTTTGGAATAAAGGTTTTAGTTGCCCGATATGTTCCAGCACGACAGCTTTAGCGGCATCTCCATAAGGAGGACAAATTTTGTTGACATCGGGGCAATCCCCGGATTTAGCGGTATTCGTATATGCAAAACGCAAAATGACTTTCAAACCCGCTGACCGTACTACCGACAGATCCATATCGACTGCCGACAAAAAATCTGTATTTAATGGCTGGCTCAGGAAAGAATCCAGCGTGTATTCCCGCATCAGCAGCGTAGAATAGACCGCATACCGGGCCTTCCCATGTTTCTGCGGACCGGCAAAGAGCTGTCGAAGTTTGTCCGCTTCCAATGGAATAAAATGACGGGCACTGGTTCCCAAAGGGATATAGAAGCCTCTTTCCGGATTTGGGAAATCTGCTGCGCTTTCTTTAAACCGGACTGTTACTTCCCGGGTAGGTCCTGTACCTCTCACTCCTTGCGCAGACGCTGTTTGCCAGGCACCCTGCAGGATCACCACAAAAGCCGCACTGTTCAGTAAGGCGATCAGAAATAATAGGTTAATTTGTTTCATTTTATTAAAAGTCGTATTTATTTCCCGGCCACCCGCGGCTCAGATGGCATAATTTTAGATGGATGGCTATTAATAATTTATCAATCATGACGATGCCCCGGCTAACTAGTTTTTTTTGTTACGGCCTTTCCTTCTTTCTTCTTTTCTCTTTTACCCGAAAAGCTGCGCCGCCAAATCCGGTTTTACCGCCTGCTCTCACGGCTGCAGAGCTTTCCTTTTATCGGCCTGCAGGGATGGAGAATTCGATTCTTTATTATATCAACAGGCACCGGCAATCCCGGGGGCAGAAGGTCTTAACGTTAAATAAGGTGGAATCCGATGTGGCTGCACAGCATAGTCGGGATATGGCCTCCGGCCGGGTTGAATTCGGCCATGGGGGGATGTCCTCCCGGAGGCAGCAGATCAATAAAAGACTGGGACCGGTAAGCGCCATTGGAGAAAATGTGGCTTATGGGCAAACTTCGGCCAAAGAAGTGGTGGATGCGTGGCTTCAGAGCCCCGGGCACCGGAGAAATATCGAAGGCAATTTTATCCTGACCGGGATCGGGCTTGCCCGGGATCGTAGAGGGCTGCTTTATTATACCCAAATCTTTACCCGGTGATTATTGGCATCAAGCATCAAGCATCAAGCTGCAAGCTCGTATCTTCCTGCTATTTCCGTAACTTGCCTTATCATGACAGAGAAAATCATCATTTCGGTCAGGGACCTTACAAAAAAATACGGCGATTTCGAAGCAGTGAAGGGGATTAGCTTCGAAGTGCGGGAAGGAGAGATCTTTGGTTTGCTGGGTCCAAACGGGGCTGGTAAATCCACTACGCTCGAGATCATCGAAACGCTCCGGGAAAAGACTTCGGGATTTGTCACGGTTGCCGGACTGGACCTGGATAAAAGTCCCGGTGAAATAAAAAAGATCATTGGGGTACAGTTGCAGACCTCCGGTTATTATCCCGGTCTTAACCTCACCGAGCTGATCGAGCTTTTCGGCGGTTTGTACAACCAGCCGGTCCGTCCGCTCGAATTACTCGATAGCGTGAACCTGAGAGATAAGGCCAAAGCAAAATACAAAGAACTGAGTGGTGGACAGAAACAGCGGTTTTCCATAGCAACGACACTAATTAATAAACCTAAGATCATCTTCCTGGATGAACCAACGACCGGGCTCGATCCGCAGGCGAGAAGGAATCTGTGGGACCTGATCAGGGATATCCGGGACAAGGGAACGACGGTGATCATCACCACGCATTATATGGATGAGGCGGAGGTATTATGCGATAGGGTGGCGATCGTCGATTCGGGCAGGATCATAGCACTGGATCCTCCGGACCGGTTAATTGACAATCTGGTTGCCACCGGGTTTGAACGGCCAAAGGTGGTAAAAAAAGCGAACCTGGAAGATGTATTTATCCAGCTTACCGGGCATGCGCTCCGGGCGGAAAGCTGATTAGCCATTCAAACAATAAACATATACTTATGAGCACCGAATCCAATGATCTTCGTTATCCTATAGGTAAATTCGAGCCGCAGCCCTTTTCCGAAAAACAAAAAGAAGTCTGGCTGAACGATATCAAATTCCTTCCCCAGCTCCTGGAAAATACAATCCTGAACCTGGATGAGGCCCAATTGCAAACACCCTACCGGGAAGGAGGATGGACTGTTCATCAAGTGGTGCATCATGTGGCGGACAGCCATATCAATGCCTATTGCCGCTTTAAACTGGGCCTGACAGAAGACCACCCAACCATTCGCACCTACGAAGAGAAATTATGGGCGGAATTAGACGATGTGAAGAGCATTCCGGTGAATATTTCCATCACCCTGCTTTATGCCTTGCATACCCGATGGTACACGGCCATCAGCGATCTGTCGGCCCCGACCTGGGAAAGGACCCTCTTCCATCCGGGCAGTCAAAAAGATGTAACGCTCTGGTATCTCCTGGGAAGCTATGCCTGGCATGGAAAACACCATGTCGCCCATATCACCTCCCTGCGGGAACGAAACGATTGGTAGATTGATCCGCCCCATTAAAAAATGTACATGAAAGACCTGAGCTGGAAGACCCTGTCTTCGGAATATATATTTAAGGAAAGTTGGTTTACGATCCGCAAAGACACCTGCGAGACGCAGGAAGGGAAGATCATCGAACCCTATTATGTATACGAATTCCCGGACTGGGTTATCGCCGTGGCACTTACAGCCGATGGAAAGATTATCCTGGAAAGACAATACCGGCATGCCTTGGGTCGGACTGATTATGAACTTCCGGGCGGTTGCGTGGATCCCACCGATTCCTCTCCTGAGGCCGGAATAGAAAGAGAACTGTTGGAAGAAACGGGATACCGTTTCGAAAAATTCGAATGGCTGGGCAGGACATCGGCCAATCCTTCTACCAATAATAACTGGGCGCAAATCTACCTGGCCACGGGCGGGAAATTAGTGCAGGACCAGGAACTGGATCACAATGAAGAGATCGAAGTTTACCTGTTTACCATTGACGAGGTCAAACAATTGCTGAAGGATAATAAGCTCGTCCAGAGCATGCATGTAACAGCCTTGTTCTATGCCCTGCAACGATTAGGCGAATTGCGGATGTAACTTACGTATCATTATCGGGCTCAAGGGTCAAGGCTTCAAGGGCCAAGCTCGACCTCGCCCACAATAAATACGCTGCCGCAGACGACAATCAGGTCCTTGGGGCGTGCGTGCGCACGGGCAGCTTTCAGGGCTTCATGAACTGTAGTATAGGCCTTTCCCTCCAAACCTTTGGTTTTTGCCTGTTCGGCCAGTTCACCCGCAGGCAGGGCACGCGGAATATCCGCGCAGGTGAAATAATAATGCCCATGTGGAGGGAGCAGGGAAAGGACCCTTCCAATCTCTTTATCTTTTACCATGCCGATCACGATATGCAGTTCTTCATGATCGGTAAGTTCGATCTGCCGGGTCAGTTGCCGGATACCATCCTCGTTATGCGCTACATCCAGGAAGATGGAAGGGTGTTCATGGATCAGTTCCCAGCGGCCATGTAAGCCTGTTAATTTTTTTACCTGTGTGAGGGCCTGCCGGACATGGGCAGGGGAGAGTTTCCAACCTTTTTGGTTCAGGATATGAACGGCTTCCAGAACAGTGACCAGGTTGCGGGTCTGGTAAATGCCGGGCAGGTCAAGATGATAATACAGTTTGTCATCGGAGACGGGGGAGTTGGTGACTTCTGCCACCAGCGTATGGCCTTCGTATTTCCAGTCGGAGACAAAACGTTGCCGGTCGGCATAGACAAGCGGCGCTTCTTCTTCTTTGGCTTTTTGTTCAAAGACCGGCGATGTTTCCGGATGATGTTCTCCAATAACGACAGGGATGCCTTTTTTGATGATCCCCGCTTTTTCCCCGGAGATCTTTTCCAGGGTATCTCCCAGGAGATTCATATGATCATAACCGATATTGGTGATCACGGACAATTCCGGCAGGATAACATTGGTGCTGTCCAGTCTTCCGCCCAATCCTACTTCCACGATGGCGATGTCTACCTGTTCGCTGGCAAAATAATCAAAGGCCATGGCGACAGTGACCTCGAAAAAGGAAGGCTCTATTTCTTCGGAGAGGGGTTGAATGCGGTGTACAAAATCGACTACTGCTTCTTCCCTGATCATTTCTCCGTTCACCCGTATACGTTCCCGGAAATCTTTCAAATGCGGGGAGGTATACAAACCTGTTTTATAACCGGCGGTCTGGAAGATGGCGGCCAGCATATGGCTGGTCGAACCTTTACCGTTGGTGCCCGCGACATGTACCGAACGGAATTTTCGCTCGGGATTATCAATGAATGCCGATAGTTTTAGGGTATTAAAAAGATCGGTCCGATAGGCCGCCGCCCCGATCCGGCTGAACATAGGCAGGCGTTCGTACAGGTATTGAAGCGTTTGGGGATAGTCCATGGTAAATACCGCTTACTTAATTATGCACCTTGAAATTGAAAATAATGGTTCCGACGGATTCTCCCTCGCCGGCATTAAATTTCACCTGTTTGGCTTTTCGCAGGGCAATGGCTTTCATCGAAGCATCTGAAGTGGTGGATCCCCTTGGCTGGTAATCTGCGTCTACCACCGTTCCATTGGCGTCAACATGTATATCTACTGCTACTTTGGCATTCTCATTAAAATCATCCGTAAAGGAAGGCATGGCAGTAATCTTTCTTCCCTGTAAGCCCCGGGATATACTGACGCCTGAATTCCCACGGCCTCCGCCGGTATAATTCGTAGAATTAGGATTGCCGCCCGGAGCGCCCTGGTCTCCCCGTCCTCCGGCTACACCCTGGTTGCCGCCCGGTTTGAAATCATCTGCATCGTTGCCTCCTGTACCGCTGCCGTTCACGCCATGGAATACGGCCTTGGGTTTTGGTTTGGGGGGAGCAGGTGTTGTTTCGGGTTTTGGCACCTTTACGACCCTGGTTTTGACGACTTCTTTATCGGGGATCTTGGTGGCATTGGGTTTGGTGACGATGGCCTTTTTGATTACCGGCGCCTCTTCCTTATTGTTATCATCCGTTTCTACATCTTTTACCGGTACTTTATCCACTACTGCCCGTTTGGGAGGAGTGTATTTATCATGATCCTCGGCAGATGGTTTTCCCGGCAGATAGGGCTGGTCATCTCCCATTCCTTTATCGCTGTTGCCCAGGTTCACTTCAATGCCTTCTTCCTCGATAGGCGGAGCCTGTACCGGGGTGGTCCAGCTCACATAAAATAAGATGATCAGCAGCAATACACAGATCAGCAGGGTATAGCCTGACGCCTTTATATTCTTTCGTGATTCAAATTGATCGGTCATACTTCAAGGAGTTATGCTCCATACGAAATTACCACTTATCTGGTTACAACGAAGCAAATTCAAGGCTAATTGCACCGCATCACCCTTTATCCGCCCTTAACGGAAAATTTTGGGTCAGGTTTAACTTTTCGGCCCTTCCTTTTTTAGCCTGTCACTGTAAACTCATGGCAAATGGATCACTTCTTTTTATAGGTTACCGGGTAATGAATATCATAAGCCAATTCATATCCTTCATTGGCTATCGCAGCCAGTCTTTTTTGCTGTTTGTTTTTTCTGGCCATACATATGATGCTTCCGGCAAGGGTTACGGCTATAGTTGCCAGGGCGGCCGTTGCGATCAGGTTTGTTTTTTTCATATACGTGAAGTCTTTTGCCAGTTAATTATGCAAGCCCGATGCCAGAAATTGATTTTGGGTGATTTAACTATTTAACAAATCTTCAATTCGCTGCTTAAACCATGTTGTTTTTACGAAATCTTTTATCTGGTAATTGAATTGTTGCAGATAGGCCTTATTATAATGTTGTTTCATATTAAAGTAAGGGTAAAATTCTTCAAATAAATCACTTTGTAGGGCCTTAATGATATCTTCTCGTTTGTCATCATTTTTAATGGCATCTTTTTCTTTTGGTTGGGGCAAAATAACTTGAGAAATATCGAAATTTAAATGGTTTAAATCTATTATAGCTGCATTGTCAGCATGTCGTGCAAAATCAATAAATCCCAGAGCATGAGATGCCGTCCATAATTGTGCATCGTCTGGAATCCATACATTTATGATTTCTTCCAGTAATTTTGATTGTAAGGAAGTATTTAAATGGCAATCCATTTCATCGATAAAAATAATGGCATCCTGGTATTGATCTTTACGCACAATGAAATTGAGCAATAAAATGACCACTTGTTTTTCGCCATGACTTAGGAGGTCATAATTTATTTTCGAATCACCTTTTTTGAAAATCAACTTACCGCTATTTTGGGGGGTAGCATTTTGGAATTCGGCTATCTGAATAGTAGTAGATGCATCTCCTCCCAAAATTTTAACCAGAGATAAGTTCAAAGGTTGGATGAAGTCTTGGAAAATCTTAAATGTATCAGCTGATTTTCCACTAAAAACAGGTTCCCGTAAAGCGTTGTCGATCTGTTGCATATACAACGATAGGTCATTATCGAATCGGGTATCAGCGTCAATAAAGCTTTGTGGACCATCTTGATTTCCATAAACCGACTCAGCGTTTCCCATATTGGAAATCCTTGGTACAATGCGAATGCTACTCCGTGCAATAAACTTTGGCGCTTTCTTGAAAAAAGGGTCATTAAAAGTTGACGAAGAGTTGATTTTACTATCATCACTGAACGAAATAGTTATATCCGATTCGAGTTCTTTTTTCGAATAATAAGGAATTTGCATATTAAGCCCCATTCGAAATTTTTTGCTTATAACATCAAAGGCATCAAATACCGAAGACTTCCCCGATCCATTTGATCCGATTAACAGGACCAATTTGGCTTCTTTTGGAATATGATCTATTGTGAGATCGGTAAACCGTTTGAAATTCTTTAAATGAAGTCTGGTTATGCGCATTCTGCAAATTTGAGATTTTATAGGACAAACTTACTTTAAATCTGTAAAATTAATAATTGATTGATTTGCAGGGAGATACTTTATCCGATCCTATGATAAATAAAATCCGGCATCCATTTCGATAATTTGGCGATCAGCCACCAACGTCGCGTAATATAGACCCTCCATCTTTTCTTTTCCACGGCATCGAAGATCTGCCGCGCGGCTTTGGCCGGAGAAGCCACCCAGAACCGTCCGGGACCCTTCGCCATCTTCGTATCCACAAAACCAGGCTGTACATCGGTTACGAAAATATTCAGGTGGTTCTTTTTTATTTTGATATGCAGCCCTTCGAAATATACGCTTTGAAAGGCCTTGCTGGCGCTGTAGGCCGGCGCCAGGCTATTTCCCCGTATAGAGGCGATGGAAGAGGTCGTGACCAGGTGGCCATAGCCCTGCCGGGTGAAATATTGAAAACCATAGTGGATCAGTTCGATGAACCCGTTCACATTGGTATCGATGGTCATTTTATCCACTTCCCAATTCAGGATGGCACTGGTATCGCCATATCCCGCATTATAGATAAGCATGTCCAGGCCGCCCAGTTTCCTGATCAGGGCTTCCAGGTGGGTTATATTCCTGTTCCCGGTAACATCAAAACATTCGGTGACGATATTATTGGGGTATTCCAGCTGAAGAGAATACAAAAGATCCTGTCTGCGGCCTGTGGCTCCCACAAAATTTCCTTCTCCTGCATAGAGGGAGGCCAGTTCTTTACCGATCCCGGAAGTGGCTCCTATGATAATGACTTTCTGCATAGGGAATAAAAATAGCGATATTCCCGGCAAAAGGGAAACGGTTTACCCTTCCACTATAGGAAGGAGTCTGTATCGATGGACGAAATCTGTGTCAATGGGCGAAATCCAATTCGTATTTACCTTTGATCCTTTCCATGGGCGGGTTGAAATAACCGAATTTCAGATCCGGGAATTCCTCATGGATCAGTTCCATCAATTGTTTGACGCCAATAAATTCTCCGGTATCGGTTACGCCGATCTTACCCAGGTACCAATCGGGATCTATGTTGAAATTCCGCCATTGGATCATGGACAGACCCGTCTCGCGGATCAGCTTGCGGAGCGCCTCATATTCTTCCACGCTGTCTGTCATACCCGGGAAAACGAAATAATTGATGGAGGTCCAGCCACCGTATTGGTGCATTATCTTAAGACTTTCCACGATGTCCTCAAAGGAATAATTATTAGGGCGGTAATAAGCCTCATAAACGGATTTGCGGGCGGAATTGGTACTAACCCGTATGGAATTCAGACCGGTCTCGCAAAGTGCCTTTACGGCGTCCGGCTTGCTGCCGTTCGTGTTGATATTGATGCTGCCGCGATCGGTATGTTTGCGCATTTCGCGGATCGATTCCCGGATGGTCTCCCACATCAGTAGCGGTTCCCCTTCGCAGCCCTGTCCGAAACTGACGATCGGGTAGGGGGCCGTTTGTAAATGTGGAACGGTGAATTCCACAATCTCTTCTGCCATGGGTTTGAAAGTAAGACGGTCCTGTGGTGAAGTGATCGTTTCCTCCTGGGGCTGAAAGGATATGCAGCCCAGGCAGTTGGCATTACAGGCTGGCGATACAGGGACGGGGCATTCCCAGCGGCCCATAAAATAATTCCGGGCAGCGGGACAATGATAAGTAAGACAGCAGTTTTCCGCCAGGTGTTTGATCAGCCGGTTTTGCGGGTAGGCTTTCCGGTAATGATCCACGCCCTGGTGAATAGTATCCCAGTTGTATCCCTGGCAATCCTGCCGGATATCCTGTTCGATACGTACGGCCGGCACGTAGAATTTGGAATCGAGCCAACCCGCGGCCGTATAACAGAATAAAGGGAGAGTTGGGGCGTCCTTCATCGTTTCATAGGCCGCCAGGTAGAGACCGGTATGGGCCGGTGGAATAAATGCCGCTACTGCCCAGCCTTTTTCACAAAGCCGCATGTCTCCGGTAATAACGTCTATGCCGATACCTCTTCTTCCGGGCAGTTCATAAAGTGAACCTCCTTCCGGTAATTCGATCCAGTCTTCGGCCGGCACGGGGAGGGCCTCCCATCCGCTGCGGCCGGTTGCATATAAGGTGGTATCCTCAAAAATATTCCCCTTTCCGTCGGAATACAGAATATAAGTCGATTGAAATGCCGATTGTTTTTTTGCCATATCTTAATCACACCTTTCCCAGGTAATGTCTGCAAAATTCGTGAATTTGTTCCAGTTCTACGAAATCAAGATTTTTTCGAAGATCAAAGCGGAGATCCTCGTTCAGGGATGTGCTTACGCGGATGGAATCATAGGAGGCTTCGACCCCGTTGATATGGGTCCAGTAAAGGAATCTGCTTTCCGGGAGGGCAGGCAGATTGATGCCCGTATGGTGGAAGGAGAGAGATTCCTCTGTCCGGAGGCTCTTTTCACAATAAAAAAGATAACAATAAGCGATACTCAGGCTGATATGGATGAGTCCGATCAGTAATTTAGCCTCCAGGAGCATGACCAGACCGATTCCCAGGAAGAATAGGATCTCCACCAGGCGGAAAAAAAGATTGACCCGGGGCAATTCCTTAAGGGTATTTCCTCCGGCCAGGATAAGGATAAAAATATCCAGGGAGATGATCATCTGGCACCAAAAATAGAGGTTGGGGGATTCCTGCCGGTGAAAATGGCTGAGGGCATGCGTCAGGATCAGGAGACCGGCAACAAGATGCAGCCATGTTCCGGAACGTTTCAGTTTTTCGAAGGCGGGATGAACGACAGGAAGGGATAAGGAGTCCATACGGCTGTTAATTTCACCCTTAGATGCAATTACGCGGAGTTTCCATAAAAAAAATTAACCGGCGGCCAATCTCAGCCGTTGCAGACAATAGTCATTGAATTCATCTTCTTCGGCATCCCCTTCCTCATCGTCCAGTACTTCTTTTTGAAGGATCCGGTTGGTTTTAAAATCGAGGGTGAGCAAACCATCCTTCAGGATGATATTGTTAAAGGCGGACCAGTCGAAACGTTGTTTGAATAAAGTGTTGATGACGATCCGGTCATCGGACAGTCCGATCTCCAGGGGGTATTTAGCCTGGTATTCCAGGAAGGTGAGTACGAAAAAAAAGATGGATAACCATTGCAGGTAGGGCATTCCAAGCCAGGCCACCCCGGCCGTCAGCAGCCAGTATTTATAACGGACCTGGCTACCGGTTTTCCGTGGTGAAGGCGCATTGTCCGGATCAGGGGAAATAGTATAAGGGCCGGACCGGGCCGACCGTATATTGATCTGAGCGGACCGGATATTAATGATGATCCCGGTAACCAGGATCAGAAAGGCGAGACTTAGAAAATAATTAATGTGTTGGCTGCGGACCTGTTCGAACAGGAAATTCAGGGCAGAAAAAGCGCACAGGATGATACTGATTATATCTATGACCCGGTCACTATCTCTTTTCAGGATAACTACATACTGATACCGCATGATGCAATATTAGGAATTGTTTGCCACCAGCAAATTACACAGTTTCCACAATATGCGTGCTCCGACGTTAGAGTCCCAATCCGTATCGCCTACGCCGATCTCATTCAGGTCGAACCCGATGAATTTGCGGCCGCTCTGAACGATCTTTTTTATGAGATAGAAGATCTGATCTGCATCGAATCCGCCCTGTACGGGAGTACCCGTATTGGGACAGAGTTTTGGATCCAGTCCGTCAATATCGAAGCTGATATAGACCTTATCGGGTAGATGGCTGACGATTTCGTCGGCTATCTGTTTCCAGCTTTGCCCTTCGAAACCGCGCTCCTTGATGTCCTTGTCAAAATAGGTGATCACATGATAATTGCTGTTGCGGATATAATCCCATTCTTCCTGGCAAAAGTCCCGTACACCAACCTGAACCAGCCTTTTCAGCTGGGGGATCTCCTGCAGGGCATTATACATGATGCTGGCGTGGCTGTAGACGAAGTCGCTGTAGGATTTACGGAGATCGCAATGCGCGTCGATCTGCAGGATACCGAAATCCCCGTGTTTTTCGGCAATGGCCTTAAAATAACCAAGTGGAGTACTGTGATCTCCTCCTAAAAGGGCAACCAGTTTGCCGCTGTCCAACAGGGCCTTGGTTTGTTCGTAGACCCATTTGTTCAGGATCAGGCTGCCTTCATTGATTTCTTTCAGCGATTTGCACATGAAGGTATTCCGCTCTACGATTTCTCCTTTGGAGGTATAATCGATATATAGTTCAGCTTCCTTACGCAGATAATCGCTTTTCATCAGCACCTTCCTGTCGGGCTGCCGCATAAATATTCCCTTTTTCCAGGCATCGTTGGTTTCCCCGTCAAAAAGGTCGACCTGCATACTGGCGTGAAAAACATGTTCTGCGGCCCTGGCCGTTCCCGCGCCATAGCTGACGGTAACTTCCCAGGGGATAGGGAGAATGACGAGCCTGGATTCTTCTTCTGTAAACGGAAGACCGAAAATATTGTTTTTCGGGTTGCTTACCCCATTGCAACTAAACTGAGATAGATCTGTCATGGTCTGTTAATTACACCAGCGGGCGCTATAATGTTCGGTCCCCCGGTATTATCCTGATTAGGAAACGCTGCGCAAGTTAGTACAGTATACAACGATTATCAAAATATGTGCAAAAAAAATGGTGTTTAAACGTCAAATAGTCAGTTTTTTATAATTTCTTTATATTTTTTGCTTTTCGGAATAAAATCCTGAATTAAATGCGTTCCCTGTTTAATGTAAACCGCTTAGTTCTTTCTTTAGTACATTCGCACAAAATTTCAGAAAATTTCAGAAAAATCCGAACAATCAGAACAATCATCAGATCAATCTGTTAAAACGCAGGCATCTGATTAAGCTAAACAAGTAAAAACATGCGAAAAGTAGTTGTTACCGGTATTGGAGCGATCACACCCCTTGGCAATTCAGCGAAAACTTTCTGGGATCAATTGGTGGCCGGCAAGAGTGCGGCAGGACCTATAACTAAATTCAAAGCAGATGCCTTTAAGACCCGTTTTGCCTGTGAAGTAAAAAATTTCGACCCTTTGACCTGTCTGGACAGGAGCGAACTGAAAAGAACGGACCTCTTTACCCAATACGCCCTGGTTGCGGCCGATGAAGCCATCAAGGATTCCGGGTTGGATCTGGCTTCGATGGACCCATTCGATACGGGTGTCATCTGGGGCTCCGGACAAGGGGGCATGCAGACATTCGAGGATCAGGTGAAGGAATTTGTATTGGGCGGTTATCAGCCCCGCTTCAGCCCGTTTTTCGTACCCAAACTGATCGCCAATATGGCATCGGGGATGATCTCCATTAAATATGGATTGATGGGTATCAACTATACCACCGTTTCGGCTTGTGCAACCTCCAATACGGCTATCATGGATGCACTTAACTATATCCGCCTGGGTAAGGCCAAGGTTATGGTGACCGGGGGCTCGGAAGCACCTGTCACCGAAGCGTCCATCGGAGGATTTAACTCCCTGAAGGCATTATCCAACCGCAACGACAATCCTTCAGGCGCTTCCCGCCCCTTCGATAAGGACCGGGATGGATTTGTCATGGGAGAAGGGGCCGGGGCCCTGATCCTGGAGGACTATGAGCATGCAAAACAAAGAGGTGCAAAAATATATGCCGAACTGGCCGGAGCGGGTATGACCGCGGACGCCTATCATATGACGGCCACCCATCCGGAAGGGATTGGAGCGCTACGGGCCATGAAAGATGCCCTGGCTGATGGCGGACTCAACCGGGAAGAAGTAGACTACCTGAACGTACATGCAACTTCCACTCCGGTAGGAGATAATAGCGAGGCCAATGCGATCAGCCGTCTTTTTGGAGACAAACCGAAGCATTTGACCCTCAGTGCAACGAAGTCCATGACCGGTCACCTGCTCGGAGCTGCCGGCGCCATCGAGGCGATCGCCTGTTTGCTGAGCATCAGGGATGGTATAATACCGCCAACCATCAATACCAGGGAATTAAGCCCCGAAATACCCGGAGGTTTGAATATTCTCCTGGGCGAGTCGATCGATTACCCGGTTAAGGTGGCCATGAGTAATTCCTTTGGCTTCGGAGGTCATAATGGAATCGTGGTGTTCCGGAAGATCTGATGATTTTAATTAACTTTGCACCCTGATATGAAAAAGATACAAATTGTTATTTTGGTGTTCATCGCTGCGGCGATCGGCGTACTCATCAGTTTTATGGGAGACCTGACTACGTATGAGACCATTGCTTCCGCCCGTCAAAAGGAGGGACAGACCGTCACCATCATTGCCCACCTGGACAATTCCATTCCCATCGAATATGATCCGGCAAAAAACCCGAATTATATGAGCTTTCATATCAGCGATACCCTGGGCAATAAGGCCAGAGTGGTTTATTATTATGAGAAGCCCTACGATCTGGAAAAAGCCGAACGTATCACGCTGAAAGGGAAAATGAAAGGCAATATATTTGAAATAACAAGGAAGGACGGCATCCTGCTAAAATGTCCTTCCAAATATAAAGATGACCCCAATACGGCTAAGAAAAGCCTTAGTCAAAATTAATACCCAGCCATGGATTACGTAGGCGAACACCTGTTACCCGGAAAATTAGGACATTTTTTTGCCATTCTTTCTTTTGCTGCCTCCTTCGTTGCGATGATCGCTTATGCCAAAGCGGCCAATACCAAAAATCCGCATGAGCATGCCAGTTGGAAACGGATGGCCAGGATCGCCTTTGGGATCGATGTCATTTCCGTGTTCGCCGTTTTCGGTACTATCTGTTATATCGTTTCTGCTCATCTTTTCGAATACAATTTCGCCTGGGAACATTCCAGCAAAGCGATGAGCATGAAATACCTGTTCAGTTGTATCTGGGAAGCACAGGAAGGAAGTTTTTTGTTGTGGACCATCTGGCATTGTGTGCTGGGCCTGATCCTGATGCGCAAAGCCGGTCCCTGGGAAGCGCCGGTATTATCGGTGATCAGTTTTGCGCAGCTTTGTCTGGCCTCCGTGATCATCGGCATCTATATTTTTGGTAGCAGGGTAGGGATCAATCCTTTTATCCTCGTCCGCGAGAAATTCGCAGAGGGGCCCATGTTCAGCCGCCCGGATTATCTGAGCATGCCCCAAATGCAGGATGGACAGGGGCTTAATGCCTTACTGCAGAATTACTGGATGGTTATTCATCCTCCCATCTTATTCCTGGGGTTCGCCTCTACGATCGTTCCCTTTGCCTTTGCGATCGCCGGGCTTTGGAAGAAACAATTCGGGGATTGGACAAAAATTGCCTTGCCCTGGACCCTTTTCTCCGCCTGTATCCTGGGAACGGGGATCATGATGGGAGCGGCCTGGGCTTATGAATCCCTTAGTTTTGGCGGTTACTGGGCCTGGGATCCGGTTGAAAATGCGTCCCTTGTTCCCTGGCTGGTCCTGATTGCCGCCTTGCATACGCAGGTCGTGTATAACGCCACGGGCCATTCCCTCAGAGCAACTTATTTTTTCCTGATCCTGCAATTTATGCTGATCCTGTATGAGACCTTCCTGACCCGGAGCGGCATATTAGGGGATACTTCGGTACATGCTTTCGTGGGCGCGGGAATGAATGCCCAACTGGTGGCCTTCCTGCTGGTATTCCTGGTCCCTTCCATAGGATTATTCATCGCCCGTTATAAGCAGATACCGCATATCATTAAAGAGGAAGGAACGGATTCCCGGGAGTTCTGGATGTTCATCGGTTCGTTGATCCTTTTTCTGTCAGCCATGTTCATCATTGTTTCCACTTCCCTGCCAGTAACCAACCTGGTCACCAAAAAGAAGATGAGTATCGGTGACGATGCAGCCTTTGCCTATAACAGGATCGAGGTCTTCGTGGCCATCCTGTTGGGTTTGTTTACCGCGATCACCCAGTATTTAAAATATAAAAAAACATCCAGACAGGTACTGATAAAAAAATTATGGCCTCCTACGGCGATTGCCCTGGCGATTTCCATTGCCGTCAGCGTATCCGGTGGTATTCATTATGATAAATATGGGGCCGGATTCCTGGCTGCCATCCACCTGGCCATGTTTGCGGCAGTCTATTCAGTTGTCGCCAATATTGTATATATATGGTCCGGATTAAAAGGGAAGTTAAAGGCTGCCGGTCCTTCCGTGGCGCATATCGGTTTTGGGCTGATGCTGGTGGGCATCCTGGTTTCTTCTGCGAAAAAAGAGGTATTGTCGTATAATACGACGGGCATCAATCTTAGTTTTGATGCGGCTTCCGGTCAGAACCCGATGGAAAATATCACCCTGCTGAAAGGGGTTCGGACCGATATGGGTAAATACTGGACGACCTTTGTCAGCGCGGATTCCGTTGATACCCGCAGTAAGACCACGTATTACCAGATCCATTTCGATAAAAAGGACGGTACCCAACAATTCGATCTTTATCCCAACTGGATGAAGGCCACCAAAGGACAACAGGGTATTTCTGCCAACCCGGATAAATATCATTATTGGAACAGGGACATCTTTACCTATATCAGCGCAACGGATAATCCGGAACAGCGCAGGGACGATACCATCCGTTTCAAACCCTATCCTGTTTCCGTTAAGGATACCATTTTTTACTCGAAAGGTTTTTTAGTGCTGGATAAGGTGGTCGTGAATCCGCATGATGATAAATTCCATTTCAGTCCGACCGATACTGCATTGATGGCGGAAGTGACGATCGTAAGTAAGGATAGTATGCGTTATACCGCCAAACCGGTATTCTACGTAAAAGACAACCAGTATAATTATATCGTAGATACGGTATTTGCCCAGAACCTGGCGATCCGGTTCAACCGGATCGTGGAGGGGAATAAGATCGAGCTGGGAGTGAAAGAGTCTGCCGCCATGATACCCTTTGTGGCCTTAAAAGTGCTGGAATTCCCTCATATCAATATTTTGTGGATAGGTACCATCCTGATGATCATCGGGTTTGTGATGAGTATCGTCTGGCGCAGGCAACAGGCTGCCGTGGCTGCTGCGGCAGCTTCCGCCGAAAAATGACCCGGACCAATAAAAGTGACCGGACCGGGTTACCCGGGACCCCGAATAAGTATTAATCTTAAAGGTTTTTTTGTAACTTTAAGACCGCTTATGGCCTGTTGTCAAAGGAAATATCCGTTTTATCTATTCGTGTTCGTACTCTTACTGACGAACCTCTGTTCCCCCGCACAGCAAACTCCGCAAAATTCACCGCCTGTTGTGCCAAAGTCCGACACGCTGAACATTCCACCCATGCCCCAATATGGGCCATATGATACGATTATGGTACCTGCTCATACCTATAACGGGGAGATCCTTTCCTCCCGCAATCTGGAGCTTACCTGGGTGACCAGGCCGATGCCTCCGGCCATGCGCAAACGATATGAGGAGTGGACCCGTTTGCGGAACGCCGTTTATGTTACTTATCCTTATGCCCGCAAGGCCGGTATTATCATGAACGATATCAATTCCAAGCTGGCTATGCTGGGTTCCGAAGGAGAAAGAAAGGCCTATATTCAATCCCGCGAAAAGGATCTGAAAAAAGAATTTACCGAACCCCTTGAAAAGATGTCGGTCTATCAGGGCAGGATACTCATGAAATTAATCAACCGCCAGACCGGCAACAACTGTTACAATATCATAAAAGAATACAAAGGAGGGATTACCGCCCGGTTTTGGCAAACCGTAGCCTTTTTCTTCAGTAGCAGCCTCAAACAGCCCTATGATCCCAAGGGCGATGATCAGCAGATCGAATTGATCGTACAGGAAGTAGAACGCATGTATAGAGGATGATTTTAAGAGTTAATTGTAAATTTAACTCTTAAAATCATCCTCTATACCCATTATGTCTGGAGAACTTCGGAGGAGCTTCGGCCCTCGCTCCTTCTTGTTCGTAACCTTCGCTTAAGCTCGGTTACAGCCGGTGGGACCGTGTCCCACCTTTGTGGCTGAGTTTACAACTTTATAATCTTATCGATGATCCCGGTGGTGGAGAACCCCGGTACAATCTTGTTGATCACCACTTTTCCCCCGGCAGCCATCACCTCTTTGGCACCTACGATCTGCTCCAGGGTATAATCGCCCCCTTTCACCAATACGTCCGGTAAGACAGCCTTGATGAGATTCAGGGGAGTATCCTCTTCGAAAATGATCACGGCATCGACCATGAGCAGGGAGGCCATGAGTGTTGCTCTGCTTTGTTCGTCGTTTATGGGCCGGAGATCTCCTTTTAATCTTTTGACAGAGGCGTCTGCATTTATGCCTACGATCAGGTAATCGGCCTCTACGGCGGCTTCCGACAAAGAGGAGATATGTCCCTTATGAAGAATGTCAAAAACTCCGTTGGTAAAGGCAATTTTTTTACCAAGGACCCGCCAGCGGTTTACCTGGTATGACAATCCCGGCAGATCGAAGATCTTATGCGGTATGATCTGTGGCAATTTCATGCGGGATAGTATTACTTTTCTTATTCAGCTTGGGTAACAGGATAAAACTGGCGACACCGAAAATAATAAAACTCAGGAACTGTCCGAACCAGAGTAACCATCCCAGGGCCTGGCCGAAAGGTAATTCGGGTATACTGTAAAAGGCCACTGTCTTTTGTACCAGGAACGAATAGGCGCCAATCCCTCCCGGGGAAACGATCATCCCGATGCTCCCCATTGCCAGCACGCTCAGCGCGTCCACGAGGGTCAGTCCGCTGGTCTCTTTGATCGCAAAAAAACCTACCCAGGTGCTCAGCAGGTATAAGGTCCATATACCTGCCGAATAAACGATAAACAGCGGTTTGTTCTTCAGCTTCCGGACACTGGTCAGGCCGTGCAGGATATTGATAAAAACACCTCTTATTTTCTGAACAATATCGATATGCCCTAATTTTCTGAACAGGAACAATAGAAGCAGGAGGAAGACCAGGCCGCCGATCAGCAGGTAAACGATTTTTTGATAGGATACCTGCCCGTTGGCATTCTGAAAATGCGGATAGATATAGGTAGCGGCCAGGGAATTGATCACATCGAACTGAAAAATGAGGGTCAGACCGAATACGACAACCAGGCTGATCACATCGAAGGCCCTTTCGGCCACAATAGTTCCCACCAGTTTATCGACCGGAATCTTTTCATAACGGGACAGGACCGTACATTTTACCACTTCACCAACACGGGGAGCCCCAAGGTTGACGAAATAGCCGATCATGACTCCCAGGAATGTATTTATTTTTCTGGGCTTATAACCAAGGGGTTCCATCAGCTGCCTCCAGCGGAGGGCTCTGAGCCAGTGGCTTCCCAGCAATAATAGAAGAACGGGGACCAGCAGCCAGTAATTAGCCCTGTCCAGGGCGCTTTTTAACTGCTCCCATTTCTGCCTGTCCATGTCTTTCAGGCTAAGCCACACAAAAAACGCTGCCAGTGCAGCGAAAAAAAGGTATTGCAGTATCGCCCGGATTTTTTTATTCATAACAATGGTACAAGTTACGTACAATAAGTCTACCTGCTGTTCAATTCCATTTAACGCTTCAGTTAAATTTTATTGCCTTCGCGGGGGAATATGATCGTTGGTTTAAAAGTTTTAGCCTTTTCAAAGTCCATCCGTGCATAGGAAATGACAATGACCACATCTCCAACAGCACCCTGACGGGCAGCCGGTCCGTTCAGGCAACAGGTTCCGGAACCTCTTTTTCCTTTGATCAGGTAGGTCTCTATTCTGGACCCGTTATTCACATTTACGACCTGTATCTTTTCGTTTTCGATCATGTTTGCCCCATCCATAAGGTCTTCGTCCAATGTGAGGCTTCCTACATAGTTCAGGTTGGCTTCGGTTATAACAGCCCGGTGAACTTTCGATTTCAGGATTTCAATATCCATGGTAGTTGAATAGGTTGATTAGTAATAAGCTGCCTGTCATATATCGGCGGGTCTTCCCTGATTAATCAGGATCAGGGGCTTATCCCGTCAGATCCGCCCGGTTTCGGGGCACAATATTAAACAATCTATGTTACCTAAAGTTCAGGATGGTAAAAGTTCAGCCTGCCGGCTATCAAATGATCATATTATCGATCAATCTTACCTCACCCAGGAAGGCGGCAGCCAGGGCAACCCGCTTTTTCTTTCCGTTCAGTGCGGGGAGGGGTTCCAGGGTTACTGCATCGGCAATCTCAATGTAATCGACCCGGAAATCGTTTTCTTCCAGGATGGACCGGGCCTTGGAAATCATGGTTTCCAGGGATTTCTGATCGTCCGGAGCCGCCCGATCCTCCGGAGCCGCCTGTTCTTTCAGCCAGGTCAACGCTTTAGATATAGCCGGAGCTTTTTTCCGCTGTTCTTCCGTCAGCCGCATATTGCGGCTACTCATGGCCAGCCCGTCCGCTTCCCGGATAATGGGACAGGGGTGAAGAGCGACCTGATATCCCTGCAGGTCTATCAGCCGTTGAATGACCATGCATTGCTGGTAGTCCTTCTGACCCATAAACAATTGATCGGGCCTTACCAGGTCCAACAACCGGCGTACGACCTGGCAAACGCCCTGAAAATGCCCCGGCCGGTATTTTCCTTCCAATAGCGTTTCCAGGTTTCCCAGCGCATAGGTTTCCAGGTTTTTAGTTCCCTCCGGGTACAATTCATCCACCTCAGGAAGAAATAAAACCCCTGTCCCTGCCTTTTCCAGCAGGTAGATGTCCTTCTCGATGGTTATTGGGTATTTCTGAAAATCTTTCGGGTCGTTGAACTGGGTTGGATTTACAAAAATGCTGCAGACCGTAATATCCGTATGGGTCTGTGATATGTCAATAAGTGATATATGTCCGGAGTGAAGGGCCCCCATCGTTGGCACGAACCCGATTTTTTTGCCCTCCGAACGTTGATTTTGAAGCCAGCTGGTCAATTCGGCAGCTCTCTTGAATAAGATCATAATTATCGTTTTATACCTATGTAACGCGGCTACAGTGCCTATTTACTAATAAAAAGCTTACCTTTGCAAACTATTTCGTTAAGGTTCCTTTCACCAATTATATTAAATAATGCTAAGTAAGAAAAGAATTTTATTTATAGCCAACGAAATGTCCCCCTATTTAGAGTTGACAGAATTTGCGGAGATCATTAATAAATTGGCCATAAAATCGAATGACAACGGGTTTGAAGTGCGCTGTATCATGCCGCGTTTTGGTGTGATCAATGAACGCAGACATCGCCTGCATGAGGTGGTTCGTCTGTCCGGGATCAATGTTTCGGTCGATAACGATGATTATCCCTTGCAAATTAAGGTGGCTTCTTTGCCTAATGCCCGTCTTCAGGTGTATTTTTTGGATAATGAGGACCTGTTCAAACGTAAATATATCTTTAACGACGATCAGGACAAATGGTTTGACGATAATGGCTTAAGGACCGTGTTTTATTGTAAGGGAGCCCTGGAGACCGTAAAAAAATTCGGCTGGCCTCCTGACGTTATCCATTGCAGCGGCTGGATGACCGGGCTGATTCCGGCTTATCTTAAAACGGTTTATAAAAAAGAACCCGTTTTCACCCATAGTAAATGCGTATTCACTATCGGACAGAATACGTTCAAGGAAAAACTGGGACCGGATTTTATAAAAACAGCCAATATACACGCCAACATCAAGGAAAAAGACCTCGATCCGTTCAAAGAGGCAAATAATACGGCTATGTTCCGCGGAGGCGCAACCTATGCTGATGCCATTACCTTTGGTTCTGAAAAGGTAGAGAAGAAACTGGTGGATGAGTTTGGTAAAATGAGGGGTAAAAAGGTCCTGGCTTTTAATGCAGAATCAGATTTAACAGATTATTTGCAATTATACACGGACCTCTGTAAGTAGGCTTTTTCGTCATAAATTGAGTTATTCGATAATTTGTAATTGTTATTTGCGTTTATAATGACCGGAAATTTTAAATACCGCGGTATATTTGCGCGAAATTAGAAGATCCCATTATTTTTTATAAAATCTTTTTTAACTAATTATGCCTTATTTATTTACTTCCGAAAGCGTTTCCGAAGGCCATCCCGATAAGGTGGCGGACCAGATTTCCGATGCCCTGATCGATAATTTTCTGGCTTTTGATGCCCAGTCAAAAGTTGCCTGTGAGACACTGGTTACGACCGGGCAGGTAGTTTTAGCCGGAGAAGTAAAATCTAAAGCTTACCTGGACGTTCAGGAAATCGCCCGCGGAGTTATCCGCAAGATCGGGTACACCAAGAGCGAATACATGTTCGAAGCCAATTCCTGCGGTATTTTTTCTGCGATCCATGAACAATCTTCCGATATTAACCAGGGTGTTGATAAGAAGAAGAAAGAAGAGCAAGGTGCCGGCGATCAGGGGATGATGTTTGGTTATGCCAGCAACGAGACTGATGATTATATGCCTTTAGCGCTTGATCTTGCCCATAAGATCCTGATTGAACTGGCTGCCCTGAGAAGGGAGAATAAAGCCATCAAATACCTCCGTCCCGATGCCAAGAGCCAGGTTACCCTGGAATACGACGATAATAACAAACCCGTAAGGATCGATGCTATTGTGGTTTCCACGCAGCACGACGACTTCGATACAGAAGGCAAAATGCTGGCGAAGATCAAACAGGATATCATCGATATCCTGATCCCCCGGGTAAAATCAAAATACAAAAAATACGCCCGTCTGTTCAACGATAAGATCAAGTATCATATCAATCCCACCGGTAAATTCGTGATTGGCGGACCACATGGTGACACTGGACTGACAGGTCGTAAGATTATTGTGGATACCTATGGCGGTAAAGGCGCACATGGCGGCGGGGCATTCAGCGGAAAGGATCCTTCCAAAGTGGATCGTTCTGCAGCCTATGCAACCCGTCATATCGCGAAGAACCTGGTAGCTGCAGGTGTTTGTGACGAAATCCTGGTTCAGGTGTCCTATGCCATCGGGGTTGCACAGCCTACCAGCATCAATGTGAATACCTATGGCACGTCAAAAGTTAAGCTTACCGATGGCCAGATCGCGAAAAAAGTAACGGAACTGTTCGATATGCGTCCTTATTTTATCGAAACCCGTTTGAAATTGCGTAATCCGATCTATAGCGAAACTGCGGCCTATGGTCACATGGGACGCAAACCCGAGATCGTCGAAAAGACCTTTGTTTCTCCCGATGGGAAGACCATAAAGAAAAAAGTGGAGTTGTTTACCTGGGAAAAACTGGATTACGTGACTAAGGTTAAAAAAGCATTCGGCATTAAATAAATTGGTCAGGGAAAGGTTGCCGGTCTTTAAAAAGACCCTCAATTATCCCCTGCAGAAAAAACCTCCTCTCGATCGGGGAGGTTTTTTTATTTTCGTTCCTGAATTACCGGATCACCGAAGGGCTGGATCCCTGAATTACCAAATCGATCCATACAAAGTCTGGCTCCCTAAAGAATACAGCAAAACCGCAAAAATGAAGGAAACTAAAAATCCGTGGACCATTTTAGCCGAACGGGAGGTTTACGACAACAAGTGGATTGGTCTCACTGAGTACGATGTAATCAATCCTGGAGGAGGAAAAGGCATCTATGGAAAAGTCCATTTCAAAAATATAGCCGTAGGTATATTACCACTGGATGAAGATCTCAATACCTATCTGGTCGGGCAATACCGTTTCCCCCTGGATGCGTATAGCTGGGAGATTCCCGAGGGAGGAGGTGACCCGTCTCAAACAGCCCTTGAGTCGGCTCAGCGGGAATTAAGGGAAGAGACCGGGCTGGTAGCCCATAGCTGGACACCAATTCTGGAAATGCATCTTTCCAATTCCGTCAGCGATGAAAAAGCCCTGCTTTTTTTAGCCCGGAACCTGGAACAGCACGATGCCATGCCGGAGGAAACGGAAGAACTGGCTGTCCGGAAATTGCCTTTTGAAGAAGCCTACCAAATGGTAGAGCAGGGGGTCATCACCGATTCGATGTCAGTGGCTACGATACTTAAAGTCAAAATCATGTTGAGTACCGGAAAAATCCCTCACCCCTAACCCCCTAAGGGGGAATGATAATACAAGCTATTTTGATAATAACTGAAAATTTTTGAATGATGAAAGAAAAATATAACCAGCGACCAGATCAGCAGCCTGAGAACAAACAGCCCCTTCAGGGGGACAAGGGGGGCAAGATAATCGGGCGTCAGCCCCTGATCGAGGCGATCCGTTCCGGAAGGGCTCTGGATAAGATACTTTTACAAAGGAATGCATCCGGAGAGTCGATAGAAGAGATCCGTGAACTGGCCAGGGAGCATAATATCCCTGTTCAGATCGTGCCTCCGGAAAAACTGGCTTCCCTGACAAAGGCCAGCCACCAGGGTGTTGTCGCCTTGGCTGCCCTGGTTCAATACCTTGACCTTCAGCAGGTCATCGATTCAGTAGTTGCTTCCGGCGCTGCCCCCTTATTTGTTATGCTGGACGGGGTGACCGATGTCCGCAATATCGGGGCAATTGCCCGGAGTGCCGTTTGTTGCGGGGCTCAGGCGCTGATCATTCCCGATAAAGGAACGGGCGCTCTGAACGAAGAAGCGATGAAATCTTCCGCCGGAGCGCTGGAACTTATCCATATATGCCGGGTCAACAGCCTGCTCAAGGCCGTGGATACCCTGCATCTCAACGGGATCAAGTCTTTTACGAGCGAGGCGGGAGCTCCCAAAAAAGTATTTGAACTGGAACTCTCCGAACCTTGTTGTATTATCATAGGAAGCGAGGATAAAGGGGTAACACCGTATATCCGCAAGGCTGCCGATGAACATTTTTCCATTCCCATGACCGGAAAATTCGATTCGTTCAATGTCTCCGTCGCCACGGGAATAATTTTGTATGAAGCGCTTAAAAAAAGGTTAGTACCCTAATTCTCTAACCTCCTAACCTCCTAACCTCCTAACCTCCTAACCTCCTAACTCCTTAACCCCCTGAAGGGGGAATAAGTACCCCGAAGACGCTGGAGAAAATTTAATGTATATTCTATGCATATTGGAAACAGTCAAGGAAATCAAGGGCAATTCCCCCTTCAGGGGGCTAGGGGGTTAAGCCTGGTGGAATGCCCCCGTGATGCCATGCAGGGATGGCCAACCATCATCCCGACGCAGAAAAAAATCGAATACCTGAATGCCTTGCTCAGGGTTGGGTTCGATACGCTGGATTTCGGAAGTTTTGTCTCTGCCAGGGCCATTCCGCAAATGGCCGATACTAAGGAAGTCATTACTCACCTGGATATGCGGCAAACCAAAACAAAATTGCTGGCCATCGTCGCGAATTTTCGCGGCGCTGAGGAAGCAAGCGTTTATGAGGAGATCAGTTATCTGGGTTTCCCTTTCTCCGTTTCGGAAACCTTTCAATTGCGCAATACCAATAAGACCATTGACGGATCGCTTGCCACTGTAGAAGAAATTCAGGATCTCTGTATAAAAAAAGAAAAGGAGCTCGTGGTTTATCTGTCGATGGGCTTCGGTAATCCCTATGGTGATCATTGGTCGGAGGAAATTGTCCTGGAATGGGCACAGTCCATCGCCCGTTTGGGTATTAAAACCATTTCCCTGGCAGATACAGTAGGATTGGCCACTCCCGAACAGGTTTATTCCACGACAGATTATCTGATCCGGCAGTTACCGGGCCATACGATCGGCGTGCATCTGCATTCGACGCATCAGAACAGGAAGGCCAAGATCGATGCTGCCCTTCAGGCAGGCTGCCGGCGATTCGATGGTGCGTTAAAAGGAATCGGCGGTTGCCCCATGTCCGGAGAAGAACTGGTAGGGAATATGGATACGGAATGGATGATCGGTCATTTCAGGCAAATAGCAGAAAAAAACAAAGCTAAACATGGGGTAGAGGGTCCGTCCTTTTATGTGGATGAACTGAATGAGCAGGCCTTACAGGAAAGCCTCCGGATCGCCTCGGAGATCTTCCATTGACCCGGAAATAAACTTTAATTGTAATTATGGAATTTCAATTGCCGATAAGGATCAACAACCTTCCTCATCCGATCGGTTATCCGGATAAAATACTACTGACCGGTTCCTGTTTTACAGAACATATCGGCAATCATCTGCGGGAATATAAATTCGATATCCTGCAAAATCCGAACGGGATACTCTTTGATCCGGCAAGTGTATCGGCCAGCATCATCTCCTACATCAACAACCGGCAATTTACGGAGGACGATCTTATCCAGGTCAATGAACTATGGCAGAGCTGGCAACACCACAGCCAGTTTTCTCATATGGACAAGGGGGACTGTTTACGAGGTATCAATGAATCCCAGCATAAGGCACATACCTTTCTTAAAGAGGCAAAATGGCTGATCATAACCGTTGGCAGTTCCTTTTCTTACCGGTTGTCCGCAGAGACTCCGGACAAGTTCCGGCCTGGGGCAGCACCGGAAACTTCAGCAGTGGCAAACTGTCACCGCGCCCCGGCCCAATTCTTCCGCAAACACCTGATGACGATAGAGGAGACCATTATTGCCCTGGATACCTGTCTGTACCAGCTGTTTTATTTTAATCCTTCCATCCGCGTGATCTTTACCGTCAGCCCGGTGCGTCATATCCGGGATGGAGTGGTAGAGAACAACCGTAGTAAAGCCAGACTGATCGAATCGATACATCACCTTGTGGATAAATTCGACAAGCTCTATTATTTCCCGGCCTATGAACTGGTCATCGATGTCCTGAGGGATTACCGTTTTTATGATATCGATATGGTCCACCCGAATTACCAGGCCACCAGCTATGTCCTGGAAAAATTCACCCGGCATTTTATCCGGGAGGAAACGCAGCGGATCATGGAGGAATTGAAAAACATCATTATTGCCCGTAAACACAGGGCTTTTCAACCTGGTACCCGGGCCCATAAAAAATTTCTGTCGGATCACTGGGAGAAAACAAAGGAACTGAGCGCCAGGTATCCTTTCCTCGATCTGGCAGAAGAAGAAGCGTATTTTCTAAAAAGTCAGGAATAATAGAGCATGGTCAAAAAATTCTCCACCCAGGCACAGGCAATTCTTCATTTTTACAAAAACCAGCGCCCGGATTTTTCCATGCCCGAAGGCATATCCATAATGAATCCTTATTTGGATAAAGAGGCCTGGAGGGTGGCGATGACCTTTTATGAGAAATTTTATGGCGATGCAAATCCCCGTATTTTTATCTTCGGCATCAACCCCGGCCGCTTTGGAGGAGGCATTACCGGTGTGCCTTTTACCGATCCGCAACGACTCCGGGAGAAATGCGGTATTGCCAATGAGTGGAAAAACCTGCCGGAGTTGTCCTCCCAATATATCTACGATATGATCGACGCTTATGGAGGCGTTAGTTCGTTCTACGGTAAATTCTATATTACTGCCTTATCTCCCCTGGGTTATGTGAGGGTAGGCAAAAATCTGAATTATTACGATGACAAAGAATTGCTGAGATCGGCCGAACCTTATATACTGCAAGGAATCCGGCAACAATTGGAGACTATGCCCACATCATCCACCTGTTTCTGCCTGGGCGAAGGGGAGAACTTCAAACAGTTCCGCCGGCTGAATGATAAACATCAGTTTTTCAAAGAGATCATTCCCTTGCCTCATCCCCGATGGATCATGCAATACCGGAGAAAAAGAGTTCCTGAATTTATCGGGGCTTATGTTGAGAAATTAAATGGTGCTGTCCTATAAAATTCACTTAAAGTTCACCTAAAAATCACCTAAAGTTCACCGGACATTGCTCAATGTATCCTGTCCCCCCTCAGTTCCATTTCCTGCATTATCCCGGATTCGAACTGAAGCCATTCTTTCCACCGCCGACGTACGGTTTCCTTATCGACATAAGTTTCCGCCAGCTCGATGAATAAATGATAATGGCCTGCCTCACTTTCCATAAAACGTCTGTAGAACTGACGGAGATAATCATCTGACAGCCCCTCGCTCAGGCGTTTGAAACGTTCACAGCTACGCGCTTCAATAAGGGCGAAAATGAGCAGTCTGTCCAGGAAACGTTCTTCTTCGCTGCCTCCTTTTAATTGGAATTCCATCAGTTTGTTCACATACTGATCTTTTCGTTGTTTGCCCAGTTTTAATCCTCTTTTCTGGAGTTCCGCCAGGACAAGCCGAAAATGACCCCATTCCTCGGTGACCAGGGGAGAAAGCTCCTGCACCAGTTTTTCCTGGTGGGGATAACGTTGAATGAGCGAAATACAACTGGTGGCCGCCTTCTGCTCACACCAGGCGTGATCGGTCAGGATCTCCTCCAGGGAAATGCTGGCCAGATCCACCCAGCGGGGATCGGTGGGTAATTGCAGACCAAGGATGTTTTTTTGTCCGGGACCGGTAGCTGTTTCCATACTGCAAACCTACCAAAAAAGCCGGTAACACATTTTACTGTAGGTTTGCCTGAAAATCCACAGGCTTGAAAGATGAATTCCTGCATAAAAAACTGGATGAGCGGAAGGCCCAAAATGCCTTTCGTCAATTACGGTTACCGGATGGTAAAACCGATTTTTGTTCAAACGACTATCTGGGCATAGTCACCAGGGGGCTCATAGAGAAGATCCAACGTCCGAACCTTCATGCCAGCCCCCTGCACGGCAGTGCGGGATCCCGTCTGCTGGCGGGTAATTATCCGCTGATAGAAGATGCGGAAAAGGAACTGGCCGCTTTCCACGACGCTCCTGCCGGGCTGATCTTTAATTCGGGTTATGATGCCAACCTGGGGCTGTTAAGTTGCGTACCGCAGCGGGGAGATACCATCCTCTATGATTACCTCAGCCATGCCTCCATCCGCGATGGTATCCGCCTTTCTTTTGCCCAATCCTTTTCTTTTCTGCATAATGATTGCCTGGACCTGGAAAAAAAATTGCAAAAGGCAGAGGGGAATATTTTTGTAGTAACGGAATCCGTGTTTTCTATGGATGGCGATCAGGCTCCTTTAAGAGAGATCCAGGAACTATGCGAACGATTCAACGCAAACCTGATCGTCGATGAGGCCCATGCGACAGGGGTAATCGGTAGCAAAGGAGAGGGGCTGATCCAGGAGCTGGGATTACAGAACAGGTGTTTTGCACGTGTACATACTTTCGGAAAAGCCGTAGGCTGTCACGGCGCCATTATATTGGGCTCCGGTCAGCTCCGGGATTACCTGATCAATTTCTCCCGTTCTTTCATCTATACAACGGCCTTACCCGAGTCCAGTATACAGGCGATCCGGGCAGCCTATGCTTTATTCCCGGGATTGGAAAAGGAAAGAGCGCATTTACATAAATTGATCACACGTTTCCAGGGAGCTTCCCTGGGATTCAAACGGCTGACAAGTCTTACACCCATACAGGTGGTTATCGTTCCCGGCAATGAAGCCGTAAAAAAAATGGCTGCGCTGCTGCAGGGTAAACAACTCGATGTCCGCCCCATTCTTTATCCGACGGTTCCGAAGGGAGGCGAACGCTTGCGCATAGTGCTTCACGCCTTCAACACTGATGAAGAACTGGACAGGCTGATTTCCGGATTAGGCTGAATTTAATTGGCCGAATTGGTGAAAGGGGAAGCCCGCGCTTTGACCTTCTTCACTTTCTTTAAGGATCTGTAAATTTGAATATTAATAAGAAAGACTTTTCCTTAATTATATGGAGTATTAAAATTGCCAATATTTCATATTAACATTAAACATTACAATGAATTTTTGTTGATCTGAGTTTGTTTCAGGTACAAAAAATATAACTTTCTCCTCTTAATCAGATTTTTTATGGGCGTTTATATTAGCATAATTGCATTTATTTTCTTAACTATCTTTTCTTGTTTGGGCTATTGGGGCGAATTTAAATCAACGGGTAAATTATCTTGCAAAACATGGTGTATTTTAATTTTCTTGGTCTTAACGTTAATATTCGGAATTGCCGATACAATCATTAAGGACCTTGGTTCGCAGGAAGATAAGAAGGATATTATAAGTACTACAACCGCAACATCAGATACAACAAGGAAAAAGTTAGAAAGTGGTATATTACACACAGATAGCTCAATTGATAAATCGAAGCAAGAAATTCAAGATTTTATAAATGAAAAGGAGAAAAAAAGGTCGTCAGAAGTTTCTGAAAGTTCAAATCTTAAAAAGAAAGCTCGAGATAGAAAGCCTATTGTAGATCTATTCCCTTTAAAGGCAGATAAGAACCCGAGAATTGATAAGGGTGGTATAAACGATTTATCTAAGTTTTATGTATTTCTTACCAATAATGGCGACACGTATGCGAAAAATGTAGCTGTTGATTATTCGGTGTTAAGTGGCAATAACAATATTTCTAAAGATGATTCCTTAAATAGGCGTTCAGAATTAAACCATACAGAAATTATTCCTCCTGGGGAAATTCGTTCTACTTATTTAATTTTTCAAACTAGACACTCAGGCCCTAATTCAATTTTATATTTTTCCGTTGCAATTTGCTTTAGAGATTCATTAAACAGGAAGTATGGTCCTATTCATCATATATATAGGACTAATTTGAATGATTCAATATGGCAAGTGGATCTCCCCGATGAAGAAGACTTTAATCGCATGGAAGCAAGGTTTAAACAACATGGATTATGGCGAGAAAAATATTTTTAAGCCAATTGTAATGAAAAAAGCTATCGAAATAATTGGAAGATAAATTTTTTTTAGCTCAGTATCTTCTTAAATGATTGATTATTAATGCCAAATGGTGAGTTTGGATTCAAAAAAATAAGCCGGCTCACCCCTGAGACCGGCCTATTATCTACCTGAACCACCTGAACTAGTTTATTACCTCCAACATCCTATTTAAACGGTACGATCATTACCTGTTTGTCTCTGCAAAGTTGAGCAGAAGCACCGACCTGTACAATACCATTTTGTGGTAGTTTTTTGAGACGGGCCTTTTGGAAAAATAGCCCCGTCTCAAAAAACTACTCTAATGATTGACCTTACGGTCACCGGGCCGTGGCCCGGTTTTGGACCACTGTCTCTGGCCATTTGAAAAAATAGTTTACTTTTAAGCACTTTTACCCCATCACCTCAACATAACGGTATGAGAATCGTTCCTTTTCTTATTTCTTTTTTCCTGACTGCCGGACTGATTTTTTTTCTAAACAACCCTTGGGGGCCGGTGCCTCCCCTGGGGAAATTCCTAAGCCCACAACATGGGTTCTGGCAAAATGCGGAACCGTCAGAGCCGGATTTTAATGCCGAACTGTCCCTGCCGGAATTAAAAGATAAGGTGGATGTCTACTTCGACGAATACCTGATCCCCCATATCTATGCCCGAAATGAGGAGGATGCCTGTTTTGTCCAGGGATATCTGCATGCCAAATTCCGCCTGTGGCAGATGGAATTCCAGACACATGCGGCAGCGGGAAGACTAAGCGAGATCCTTGGGCCGGGCGAGAACAACAACTATCTGAAATACGATCGTTCCATGCGCAGATTAGGAATGGTTTGGGGAGCTGAGAAAGGTCTTCAGGAAATAGAGAAAGACAGTATCACGAAAAAAGATTGTGATGCCTATACGGCCGGAGTGAATCATTATATAGGTAACCTGAAAGAAAGTGAGCTTCCCCTGGAATACAAACTCCTGAATTACAAACCGGAGCCCTGGTCCAATCTCAAGATTGCCTTGTTCACCCAATATATTGCCTATGACCTGGCAGGTGGAGACAATGATTTTGAAATGACCAATGCCAAAAGCATATTCAGCAAGGAAGATTTTGCCAAACTCTATCCCGCCTCCCAGGACAGCCTGGACCCCATTATCCCGAAAGGAACCTCTTTTTTGCCTCCGGGCATCCAATTGAAAATCCCCCCCACGGTGGATTCTCTTTATTTTAAGAGTACCGATACCGTTACTGCCCGGGAGCTCAAACCGGAAAAAAACAATGGCAGCAACAACTGGGCGGTAAGCGGGAAAAAGACCTTAAGCGGTCGCCCCATTCTCTGTAATGATCCTCATTTAGGGACAAATATGCCGGCGATCTGGTACCAGATGCAGATCCAGACCCCTGAATTTAATACATACGGAGTCTCTTTCCCCGGTGCGCCTTATATCATTATAGGATTCAATGACAGTTGTGCCTGGGGTATCACCAATGCAGGCAGGGATGTCCGTGATTATTATTCGATCCGGTTCAAGGACGACAGCCGGAAGGAATATTGGTTTGACAAAGAGTGGAAAACTGCCGACCGAAGGATTGACACCCTTAAGATCAAGGGGCAGCCGACCTTTTATGATACGGTGGCTTATACCGTATTCGGGCCAGTTCTGTATGATCCAGGATTCGCGGGTTTTTCCGATGTTCCCAATACCCGGTCTTATGCCGTACGTTGGAAAGCCAATGACCCTTCCAACGACCTGGCTGTTTTTGCCCGTCTCCGGACTGCAAAGAACTACAGTGATTACAAGGAGTCCATCAGCTATTTGAGTACGCCTGGACAAAACATCGTATATGCCGATAAGAGCGGAACGATAGCGATCAGGCAACAGGGGGAGTTCCCGGCTAAATGGAAGGGCCAGGGAGAGTTTGTTATGCCTGGGGAGGATAGCTCCTATATGTGGCAGGGAAATTCCCAGTATAAAAATATCCCTCCGGACGAAAACCCCTATATGCTCGATCCGGACAGGGGCTTCGTCAGCAGCGCCAATCAACGGGTAGTGGATACGGCCTATTCTTATTTTCTGGGAAGCGATTTTCCCATGTACCGTGGGCTGATCATCAATCGTTTCCTGAACAAAATGGATAAGATCACCCCATCCGATATGATGAAACTCCAAACGGATAATTATGACGTATTCGCAGAAATGGCCCGGCTCTTGTTATTGCGAAATATCGACGAATCCCAATTGGCGCCCGAAGACAAAAAATTCCTGAACATTTTTAAATTATGGAACCTCCGTAATGATCCCGGTGAAGAAGGTCCGGTTATCTTTAACCGTTGGTGGGCTCATCTGGAAAGCGGTATCTGGGACGATGAATTTTCAAAGACCAGTTTACCTATGTTAAGACCTTTTGAAAGCACCTTACTGGAAGCCCTGTTAAAGGATTCAGCTTACTCTTTCGTCGACAATATCAATACCCCCGAAAAAGAAACGCTTCAGCAGGTTGTTACCGCTGCGTTTAAGAAATCGATACCCGATCTGGCCCAGGCAGAAAAGGATGGAAAAATTTTATGGGGCAAATATAAAGATACCTGGGCACGCCATTTATTGCATCTGCCAGCCTTGAGCAGGATGCATCTGCCCATCGGCGGTGGTACCCATTGTATCAATGCCGCCAAACAATTTCATGGACCCAGCTGGCGCATGATCGTTCACCTTACCGATAAAACGGAAGCCTATGGAGTCTACCCCGGAGGACAGAGCGGTAATCCGGGCAGTCCTTTTTACGATACGTTCATCGATCATTGGGCTACCGGAAAATACTATCCCCTATGGGTAATGGAAAGGGATGAAACAAGAGACAAACGCGTTAAATGGAAAATGGCATTTGGGAAATAGGCCATCCCATTTCTAAACCAGGGATCATCAATAAAATAACAAACGACAAAACAGTATAATGAAATTCATAGTTTCCATTCTCCTTATCGCTCTGCTAAGTTTTGTGAGCGGTTTATACTTCCCCTGGTGGGGGATCGCCCTGGCTGCATTCATCGTCAGTGCATTCATTCCTCAAAGACCCGGTCTGGCCTTTTTGGCCGGATTTCTGGCTTTGTTTTTATTATGGGGATTGCTTGCCTGGGGGATCGATTCAGGGAATGCCGGTATTTTATCCAAAAAGATTGCCCGTATTCTTCCGCTTGACGGATCGCCTGTTTTGCTGATCCTGGTAACTGCCCTGGTAGGTGCCTTGGTAGGCGGCGGCGGCTCCCTGACAGGAAGTTTCCTCAAACAAAGGGGGGGGTTGTCTGAAAAATAACCCCCTGCTTTTTTTCATCATTGCGTCGCGACAAGGAGAGGCCTCCTTGTAACCGCCTTGATACGCCCCTGTACCCTCCCTGAAAATTTTAAAATTCTTCCATGGCAAGAATCCTCACCTTATGCCTTATCGGTATTTTTAGTTTTATCACCAGCCGGGCCACAATAATTACCGGTACGGTCAGGGATGATAAAGGCAGCATCCTTGCCTACGCCTCCATCCTGGTCAAAGGCACCACCAAAGGGGTTACCGCAAATAAAGAAGGGAAATATTTCCTTGATCTTCCTGCGGGAGATTATACGCTGGTCTGTCAGTATGTTGGTTATACCAGGGAAGAAAAAAAGATTGCCCTCGAAGCAGGGACGGGAGACAAGATGATCGATTTCCATTTATCCCTGCAGCAACTATCCATGGCGGAGATCATAGTCAGACCAGGAGGGGAGGATCCGGCCTATGAAATTATCCGGAATGCCATTAAAAAAAGGAAAGATTACCAATCGCCTCTTGATTCCTTCACCTGCGAAGCCTATATCAAGACTCAGATCAAAACACGCAAATTGCCCAGGAAAGTATTGGGTCAGAAAATAGAAGAAAAGGACAAACTGGAAATGGGGGTTGACTCGGCAGGCAAGGGGATCATCTTTCTTTCCGAATCCCTGACAAAGGTCTCCTTTAAAAAGCCAGGCAAAATAAAACTGGAAGTGCTCTCGGGCAGGGAAAGCGGCTCCAACGGATATGGTTTCAGTCTGCCCACCTTCATCAATTTCTATGATAATAACATCACGGTATTGGGTGAGCAATTGAGTCCCCGCGGTTTCATTTCTCCCATTGCCGAGACTGCCCTGAATTTTTACCGGTACAAATACCTGGGGTCTTTTTTCGAGGATGGGAAGGAGATCAACAAGATCCAGGTCATTCCCCGGCGGAAATATGAACCGCTTTTTTCCGGAACGATCAATATCATGGAAGGGGAGTGGCGTATTCACTCCTTGGATCTGCTATTGCTCAAACAAGCCCAACTGGAGATCCTGGATACGCTGCAGATCAGGCAGATCCACGTTCCTGTGGGTAATGGAGTCTGGCAGACCAAGGACCAGGTCGTCTATTTTACCTTTAATATCCTGGGGATCGATGCGGTGGGTAATTTCCTGAACGTCTATAATAAATACGAGGCGGTCCCAAAATTCCGGAAAAAATATTTCAACAACATCGTTATGAAATTCGATACGGCCGCCAATAAAAAAAGCAAGGCTTATTGGGATTCCATCCGGCCGGTGCAGCTTGAACCTGAGGAATTGACCAATTACAGGGTGAAGGACAGCATCTTCCATAATAACCGCGATTCGATGCATTCCCGGCGCAACAGGGATTCTCTGCTCAAACGTCAGGGGCCGGTTAAAATCCAGCAGATCCTTAGCGGTGGGTTCTCCCGCTCGGACTATGGCCCGGTCCACCCCGTCCGGTATTCCATGGAAGGGCTGATCCCCAATCTCCTGTATAACACGGTAGAAGGGCTTAATCTTTCTTTTAACGGATCGGTATCCACGCCACTCAAACGAAAAGGGCAACAGATCTCCTTTTCTCCGCATATTCGTTATGGCTTCCATAATATCCGTCTGAATGCCTGGGCAGCCGTCACGCTGGACAAAAAACCGTTTGCTACGCCGGGAATGATAGAAATGGATGGCGACCAGATAAGCCAGCATTGGACCTTGTCCGGTGGAAAACGGGTCAGCCAGTTCAACGCGGGCGATCCTGCCCGTCCTGGTCAGGGCTCGGGACCCATTCCGCAGATCGTCCAGGTGCCCGGCCCGATAACCGAATCAATCAATGCTTTATATACCTTGTTCCTTCGCCGGAATTATATGAAGATCTATGAGAATGTATTTGGGGAATTAAGCTGGTCAGGCCGTCTCGACAATGGCCTGCGAATTCGGGCGAACGCTTTGTACGAGGACAGGATTCCTATAGAAAACACCACGGATTTTTCCATTTTCCATGTTAAGAACAGGGAATTTACTCCCAACTATCCGGTTGAACAGATCGGTTCGCAATTTCCCAGACACCAGGTCTTACTTACAGGGCTCTATTTGCAATACCAGCCGGGACAGCAGTATATTGAATACCCCCGCCGCAAGATCGCGATCGGTTCAAAATACCCCACCCTGGCCCTCGCTTATCAGAAAGGCTGGAATGGTGTTTTGGGAAGCGACGTGAATTTTGACAAATGGCAGTTTTCCATTTGGGATGAGCACAATTTCAAATTGAAGGGAATGTTGAAATACCGGTTCGGTATCGGAGGGTTTTTAAATTCCAGGTCGGTCTTTATTCAGGACTATCAGCATTTTAATGGCAACCAAACCTTTATCGCCAGTGAATACCTTAACAGCTTTCAGCTGGCTCCCTATTATGCCAACAGTACGACCAGTGCCTTTTATTCAACGGGCCATATCGAACACCACTTCAATGGGTTCCTCACCAATAAGATCCCGTTATTCAGACGCCTTAACTGGCACCTTGTAGGGGCGGTAAATGCGTTTTATGTGAACCGGGATAACAACTATGTCGAAGTTTCCGGCGGCCTGGAAAATCTCTTTAAGGTACTTCGGGTAGATCTGGTGACCTCTTATCTGAATGGCCACAATGGTCAATTCGGTGTCAGGATCGGGTTGGGAGGTTTGTTGGGCGGGAATGTAAAGGCCGGAGGCAACTAGTTCTGCCCTTTTTTTGTAATTTTGTACCACATGTCTGTATTACACAATCGTGTCTCCCAAAAGGAGCTTAAGGAGCGTCTTTACCAGGAAACCGAACCCCGCGTTACGCTCTCCTTTTACCGTTATTTCCCCATCGAAGATCCTCAAGGCTTCCGGGACGGGCTTTATGCCTCCCTTTTTGAAAAAGTGGTTTTTGGCCGGATCTATATCGCCCGGGAAGGCATTAATGCACAGATCAGCGTTCCCCGTTCCGGTTTTGACTGGTTGCGGGAGCATCTTCATGCCATTCCGGGATTGAGCGACCTGCGTCTTAATGTAGCCGTAGATGACGACGGCCGGTCCTTCTGGGTGTTGAAGGTCAAGGTGCGGGATAAAATAGTGGCCGATGGCATTGACGACCCGGCCTTCGATATGAGCAACAAGGGGAAATATGTCAATGCAGAAGAATTTAACCGGCTGACGGGCGACCCGCAAACGATCGTCGTCGATATGCGCAATCATTATGAATATGAGGTAGGACATTTTGAAAATGCGGTGGAAGTCCCTTCTGACACCTTCCGGGACCAATTGCCGATGTCCGCCGAAATGCTTCGAACGGATAAGCAGCGGAATATCATCATGTATTGCACCGGGGGGATCCGTTGTGAAAAGGCCAGCGCCTACCTGCTCCATCAGGGGTTTGAGCATGTATATCACCTGGAAGGGGGGATCATCCATTATTCGAATACCGTGAAGGAAAAAGGACTGGACAACAAATTCAAAGGCAAGAACTTTGTCTTCGATGACCGCCTGGGAGAAAGGATTACCGATGAGATCATTGCCCGTTGCCATCAATGCGGGCAGCCTGCCGATACCCACACCAATTGCCGGAACGAAGGCTGCCACCTGTTATTTATCCAATGCGGAGCCTGCGCAGTCAGGTATGAGGGATGTTGCAGCCCTGTCTGCCAGGAGATCATCCACCTGCCCCCGGAGGACCAACAAACGCTCCGGAAAGGCATAGACAAAGGGCGCCAGGTTTTTAATAAGGCCAAATCGCGTTTGCGCCCAAGGCTAGACGGATCCAATAAATCCAACGAATCCAACGAATTCAATATGCCTTAGCTGTCTTTTCTTTTATTACGTATAGTTATCGGTTTATATATTTGAAGTTGTTTTGATCAAAAGAGTTGCCGCTAAATTATATGTTCATTTTTGCGTCCAAATAAAAATGTAATTCGTACGTTTAATAATACATCTTTGATTATAGCTAGATCATATTTTTTAAGGCTTTGTTGGCGGTGCGTTCCGGAAAACTAAAATTAAGGCTCTGATATCATGAATACTGCTGTCAAAAAATTTTTGCGTTTCCAGGCAAGTATTAAAGATATTGGTTATACACCTTCTCTCGGGAGTTATGAGAAAAGGAAGCTGGGGATCTTCAATGTCATGAATTTTTTGGGGATCTTCACCGGCATCGTCGTGCCGCTATGCGGTTTGTTCTTCAAAGATGCTATTCCCCCCACACTCTGGCTCATTGCCTGTTCTCCTGCCCTGATCAGCATCCTGGTCCTTACCGCCAATTATTATCACGGTTACGAACTGGCCCGTTTAATCTATTTCGTTTTATATCCGGTAGCGACCTGTACGGTCTATGCCCTGGGGATCGATGCAGGGCTCGAATTCTTTTTTGTACTCTACGGGGTCTTATCGGTCTTTTTTTTACATAAGATCTACAATATCATTTTTTCTTTTTCCTTATCCATGGTTGGTTATTTCTTGTCCTGTGAGATCTGGAAAGATTATCAGTACAAGGTGGAGCTGATCAATTACCCGGTTTACATCTTTAATCACCTGCTGGCCCTCTTTTTTATATTGTACGGGTTATTATTGATTAAGAGCGAAAATACCCGGTACCAGCTGCAGACCAGGGATAAGAACTTCCAATTGCGCCGGAGTAATCTTAAGATCCTTCGTCATAAGGCGGATATTGCCAGGAAGGCCGTATTACTGGAAGAGCAGACAGCGCAGATGACAGAGCTGAACTCCTTAAAGAACAAATTGTTCTCCGTCATCGCCCATGACCTGAAAGCGCCCATTTACGCGTTGCGTAATCTTTTCCGGAACATACAGCAATATGATCTTCCTGCCGATGAGATAAAAATGATGATCCCGGAGGTAGTGAATGAATTGACCTATACTACCGGATTGATGGAGAACCTTTTGCAGTGGGCGAGGAGCCAGATGAATGCTGAATCCATCCGGCCGCAGGTGCTGGACATCGGGAAGATCACCGGGGAAGTATTGCAGATCCTCCGGTTGCAGGCGGATGCCAAACGGATTTATATAAAAAGCAAGATTGACAAACCCGTATATGTATATGCGGATAAAGACATGATCAACCTTGTCCTGCGTAATCTTTTATCCAATGCCATAAAATTCACTCCGGAAGACGGGGCTATTTCCATAGATGCCCGGGAGATGCTTTCCCATACCGAGGTGCTGGTCCAGGATACGGGCACCGGCATCAGCAAAGACAATCTCCAAAGACTAATGGAAGAGAACTATTATACCACCAGGGGTACCGGCGGTGAAGCCGGCACCGGTTTGGGATTAATGCTTTGCAAAGAGTTTCTTACGAAGAATGGCGGCCACATGCACGTTCAAAGCGAACCTGGCAAAGGCAGCACTTTCTCCTTCACCTTACCCCGCCATATTACCAAGGGAGAATAAAATACGCTGGTAGATCTCTTCGTCCTTCAGGGTCTGGGGCTTAAAGGACTCACCGATCACCTTTTCATATAATTGGATATAACGGCTGCTGATGGTTTGGATCCATTCATCGTCCATTTCCGGAACGGTCTGGCCTTCTTTCCCCATAAAATTATTGGCAATCAGCCATTCGCGTACGAATTCCTTGCTGAGCTGTTGCTGCCGTTCTCCTTTTTCCTGGCGTTCCTGGAAGCCATCCGCAAAAAAATAGCGGGAGGAATCGGGAGTATGGATCTCATCCATCAGATAAATGGTATCTCCGATCTTTCCGAATTCATATTTGGTATCCACCAGGATCAATCCTCTTTTGGCGGCTATTTCCTTGCCTCTGGCGAATAAGGCCAGTGTATATTTCTCCAGTTGTGCATAATCGTTTTCATTCACCAGTCCGCGACTGATGATCTCTGCGCGGGAAATGTCCTCATCGTGTCCCACTTCTGCTTTTGTAGAAGGAGTAATGATGGGAGCGGGGAAGTAATCGTTTTCACTTAGCCCTTCAGGTAAGGAAACCCCGCATAATTCTCTTTTCCCGCCGCTGTATGTTCTCCACGCATGTCCTGTAAGGTTGCCTCTTACTACCATCTCTACCCGAAAAGGCACGCATTTATGCCCGATCGCCACCTGGGGGGCGGGTGCATCGATCAGCCAGTTCGGACAGATATCCGCAGTGGCCTTAAGCATGTATGCAGCTATTTGATTTAATACTTGTCCTTTAAAGGGGATAGGACGTGGAAGTATCACGTCAAAAGCGGAGATGCGGTCTGATGCGATCATTACCAGCCATTTATCGGAAATGGTATATACATCGCGAACTTTTCCGCGATAGAAATTCGTTTGGTGGGGAAATTGCAAGTTCTTCATTCGCCAAAATTAAATTTTCGGGACAACATTACAATGTGTATTTTAGTAATATATTAGATTTTAATATCAGATTTTACTAACGAAATCTTGCATTATGGAAAACTACCTGAAAAAGTTTGCGTTCCAACTTGCTTTGTTTTTTTGTTCTGTAATCGCTTTTGCACAGTCTTCTCCTCCTTCTACCACCATTTCCGGAAATGTACATAATTCGCTCAATAAAGAAACTGTTCCGGCGGTTTCGGTCACCATTAAGGGCTCCGGCGCCGGTACCTTCACGGATGACAAGGGGAATTTCAAAATAACTACCGTACAAAGCCTTCCATTGGTCCTGGTATTTTCATCGGTTGGTTTCGAGACACAGGAAGTCTCCCTGAGCGATGCGGCCCATCCCGTTCAGGTGGAATTCAAACCTGCCTCTTCGTTAGGGGTGGAAGTCGTTGTTTCCGCCAGCCGGGTTCCGGAGAGGATACTCGAATCTCCCGTTTCGATCGAACGGGTAGGGGCGGCTGCTATTCGTAACAGCCCTGCCACGGATTATTACAATGTGATCCGTACGGTTAAAGGGGTTGATGTCACCAGTTCCAGTCTTACTTTCAATTCTGTCACGAGCAGGGGTTTTAACGGCAGCGGCAATCCACGGTTCAATCAGTTCGTGGATGGAATGGACAACCAGGCGCCCGGGCTTAATTTTTCTGTTGGTTCCGTGGTGGGGCTTACTTCCCTGGATGTCGATAATATGGAATTATTACAGGGTGCCTCTTCTGCTTTATATGGTTCGGGTGGTATGACCGGAACCCTGCTGATCAGCAGCAAGGATCCCTTTAAATACCAGGGCGTCAGTGCCGAAGTCAAACAGGGAGTCATGCACCTGGGAAAAAATGACCCTTATGGCGCTTCGCCTTATTATGACCTGGCCTTTCGCTGGGGAGTGAAAGTAAGCGACAAATTTGCCTTCAAGATCGGCGGACAATATGTACAGGCCAAAGATTGGGCGGCAACCAATACCTCTGATTATACGGGGGTGGGTGCAGGTCTGGGCAATCATCCCATTCCCGGCAATCGCATGAGCGATCCGAATTATGATGGGGTGAATCTCTATGGGGATGAAACCTCAGCCAATATGCTGGGGGTAACGAACCTGTTTTTGGATTTTGCCACCCAGCGATATGTCGCGCAGTATCATGCGGCCACGGGTATGGACCCCAGCCAGGCGCAGATCAATGGCTTCCTGTCTACAAACCCTCAGACCGCCCCTTTTTACAATGGTAAACAGGGGGGGATCATTCCTAATCAGAATGTATCCAGAACGGGGTATAATGAAACGGATGTTATCGATCACAAAACCGAGATCCTTCGGGTATCGGGTGGTCTGTATTATAAATTCACTCCGCATTTACAACTATCATTGACCGGGAATTATGGAACGGGCAACACAGTATATACCGGAAGTGACCGTTATTCGCTGAAAGGGCTTAAAATGGGTCAATACAAACTGGAATTAAAGGCGGACCGTTGGTTCATCCGGGCCTATACGACCCAGGAGAATTCAGGGCAGGCCTATAATGCAACCGTGACGACCCGTTTGCTCAATGAGTCCTGGGGCGGAGGAAGTACGGTCTGGTATCCGACCTATATTGGAAATTATATTGGAGCCTATTCGCAGGCGGTTGGCGGAGGCGCCACCCCGGATCAGGCAAAAGCTGCGGCATTTACCTTCGCCAGGCAGCAGGCAGATGCCGGCAGGCCTGTTGCGGGGTCTGACGTGTTCAAACACCTCCTGGATTCTGTTCGTTCCAAACCCATTCCCAAGGGCGGTCTATTTCTCGATCGCACCAATCTTTACCAGACCGAAGGACAGTATAACCTGACCGATTATGTGAAATTTGCTGAGGTTATTGTGGGAGCGAGTTGGAGAAGATATGTGTTGAATTCTCAGGGTACCTTGTTTGCAGATAGCGCCGGACGTATCAATACCAATGAATACGGAGCCTATTTGCAGATCGCGAAAAAATTCTTTGATGACAAATTAAAACTTACTGCTTCGGGGCGTTATGATAAAAATGATAATTTTGACGGCAAATTTACACCCCGTCTTTCTGCTGTAGTAGAGGTGGCAAAAGATAATTTTATCCGGGCATCTTATCAGAATGCGTATCGTTTTCCCTCCAATCAGAACCAGTGGATCAATTTAAATACCGGTGCGGGAATCCTGATCGGGGGGCTTCCTTCCCTGAGAGATTTCTATAATTTCACTTCCAATCCCGTATATACCCCGGGCAGTGTTGCGGCCTTTGGTGGAGCTGCGGCAGGAGGGACCATCGACCCGTCTTTGCTGAAACAACAAAAGTTCGGTCAGTTCAAACCGGAGACGGTGAACTCTTATGAGTTAGGGTATAAAAGTTTGATCAACAAAATGGTGCTGGTAGACTTATATGGCTATTATGCCCAATACCAGAACCTGATCGGCAGGGTCTCCGTCATTCAATTTGGCCCGGGTGGACCTGCCAATTTTTTATTGACCCAAAGTTATACGGGCTATTCCGTTTCGGTAAACAGCGCCAATAAAATTCATACCTATGGTTTTGGCCTGAGTATCGATTTTTTGCTGCCCCGTAATTTTGCCATCAGCGGCAATATTTCCACCGACCATATCCATAATCCCGATTCCACATTTACCACGTATTTTAATACGCCCGACTACCGTTTTAATATCGGGTTTAGTAATTCCGGATTTGGTTATCAGAAAAGATTTGGCTTTAATCTTCAATACAGGTGGCAGGATTCTTATTTTACCGAAAGTGATTTCAAACAAGGGAACGTAGATGCCTTTGGTACCCTGGACGGACAGGTCAGCTATAAATTCCCGTCGATCCATTCCCTGGTAAAATTAGGCGCCACCAATATCCTGGATCATTATTATATCACCCAGTATGCTAACCCGGCTATCGGGGGATTGTATTATGTGAGTTTTGGGTATAATATATTCTGAGACCGCTCATGTTATCTTAATAATGATTTAGTGCTATCTTTTTTTGCGTGTCCTTACAGGCCGGGCTTTCCGTTCCAAGTCCTCGGACCTGAGCTATGCTCAGCCCCTGTGGGCTTTCCACTGCAATCCCTCACGGTTGAGTGAAGATTTTATTTTTTTTTGAATTTTTGATGATGCTTTAGGGGCTCAGGCTAGTGATATACCAAAAAATTTGACTGGTTTTACTCATGAACGGAAGTTATAGGCGGGCATTAGAGGAATGGTGAGCCGAGCCAATATCGGCTTTGCGAACCGCTCGTAAAAAAGGTCAAATTTTTTGGTATATCACTGCCCTAAGTTCAAAGTGCAGCATTTAGTTTCTACTAAAAAATACTGAAGTAATATTTTCATGTCATCAATCTGAGCATTTTAGACTGGCCCACTCCAGCGCTGACGCATGCCCTACCCTCAACCGACGCCTTTTAGAACTTCGTAGAAGCGAGGACCGAAGCTTCTACTCGTTAGGGCTTCGCCCGCAACTTTCGTCCCGTTCTCATCCGAACGGAACTCAGTTGCCTTCGCTTCACTCGGTTACTCCCGAAATATATTCTACTGCATAGTAATGGCCCGGATGATTAAAAACTAAATGCTAACCTGTGGAAGTGAAAATCAGCGGAGGGGAGGTTAGGGCTGGCGTAAAGCCAATAAGGTCAATAAAGCCAATAAATCCAATGAAACCTAACCTTCTAAAAAAAATCCTTGCAAGTCTTTCAGGTGAGTATTGTATTTGCGTTTCATGTCATCAATTTGAGTATTTTAAACTGGCCCTCTCCAGCGCTGACGCATGCCCTACCCTCAACCGACGCATTTTTTCACCACCGGGACTTATTCTACGGCACAGTAATGGCCCGGATGATTAAAATACTAAAGCAAATCGGAGGAAGTGAAAATCAGCGGAGGGGAGGTTAGGGCATGCGTAAAGCCAATAAGGTCAATAAGGCCAATAAATCCAATGAAACCTAACCTTCTAAAAAAAATCCTTGCAATTCTTCAAGGTGAGTTTTGTAGGTGCGTTTCATTCATCAATTTGAGTATTTTATACTGGCCACTCCAGCGCTGACGCATGTCCTACCCTCAACCGACGCATTTTTTCACCACCGGGACTTATTCTACGGCACAGTAATGGCCCGGATGATTAAAATACTAAAGCAAATCGGAGGAAGTGAAAATCAGCGGAGGGGAGGTTAGGGCATGCGTAAAGCCAATAAGGTCAATAAGGCCAATAAATCCAATGAAACCAAATCAAAAAAGGCATCCGCAGGATGCCTTTTCATAACAAACAATAATATTATCAGACGTTAAAACGAAAATGCATCACATCCCCATCCTTCACGATATATTCCTTTCCTTCAATGCGTAGTTTTCCGTTATCCCGGCAGGCCGCTTCCGAACCATACTGAACAAAATCATTATAGGCGATCACTTCCGCTTTAATAAAACCTTTTTCAAAATCGGTATGGATCACGCTGGCCGCCTGAGGCGCCTTCCACCCTTCATGGATGGTCCAGGCCCTGACTTCCTGAACGCCTGCCGTGAAATAAGTGGCGAGGCTCAGTAATTTGTAGACCGAACGGATCAGTTTATTCAGCGCGGGTTCCTTCATTTTATATTCATCCATGAATAGCTCCTTATCCGCGGGATCTTCCATTTCTGAAATTTGTGCTTCGATGGAATTATTCATGATGATAACCTGGGCATTCTCTCCTTTTACCGAAGCGATCAGCGCGTCGGAAAATTTATTTCCGGTATGCATCGAGGGTTCGTCCACATTCGCTACATAGAGGACCATTTTGTCGGTCAACAGGAAAAGATCGGCCACGGCCAGTTTTTCTTCTTTGGTGAGATCCAGCTCGCGGATGCTCTTGCCCTGCTCCAAATGTTCCTTGCACCGTTTCAATACTTCGAATTCCGCCTTAACCTTTGGATCGGCGGTTTTGAGTAATTTCTCCGTACGGCTGTATTTTTTTTCTACACTTTCCAGGTCTTTCAGTTGTAATTCCGTTTCGATGATCTCTTTATCGCCGACGGGATTGATGGCCCCTTCATCCCGCAGGATATTCTCATCTTCGAAACAACGGATCACATGGACAATGGCGTCCACTTCCCGGATATTGGCCAGGAACTTATTTCCCAGACCTTCTCCTTTGCTGGCTCCTTTCACCAGTCCGGCGATATCCACGATACCGATCTGGGTCGGCACTATCTTGTTGGGTTTCACCAGCTCCGCCAGTTTGTTTAATCTTTCATCCGGCACGTCCACCAGACCGGTATTGGGTTCGATCGTACAAAACCGGTAATTGCTGGCCTGCGCTTTGGCGCTGTTGCTGACTGCGTTGAACAGGGTTGATTTTCCCACATTTGGCAACCCTACGATTCCTGCTTGTAAAGCCATAGACTAATTGATATTTAATTCGGGGGGCGAAAATAGACAATAAATGCTAATTTCAGGCCGTAAATCACAACAATACACCGGCACATGGCATTAAGCAGGATATGGGCGGCTTTTATATTGATTTCCATACTGGTAGCGGGTTTAAAATATAGCTTTTCCCCCAAAGACCGGGATATCTTCTCCTCGATGGTGATCGGGAAGTCAGGGGATACGATCCGGGTAAAGGCGACAGCCCTTCCGGCCAATGCCGCCGGCTCGTCTTCCAATGCCGCCGGCTCTCCTTCCAATCCCGGATCCCTATCCAATGGTCAGTCTATTGTTATGGCGCAGCCTGTTAAACCCAAACCTGATTACAGGATCCAATCCGCCAATGGGGTAATAGAGACCTGTGCGACTGCCGTCAATCTGTCCATTGGTCTGATTGGGGTCATGGCCTTGTTCATGGGACTTATGAGTATAGCGGAACAGGCCGGGGGAATCCGGTTGTTATCCCGGATCATCGGGCCATTTTTCTCAAAACTGTTTCCCGAACTTCCTAAGGGACATCCGGCCATGGGGCATATGGTCATGAATTTTTCGGCGAACCTGCTTGGTTTGGATAATGCTGCTACTCCCTTTGCCCTGAAGGCCATGGACAGCCTCCAGGAGATCAATCCGGATAAGAGCACGGCTTCCAACACCCAGATCATGTTCCTCTGTCTGCATCAATCGGGTCTTCAGCTGATACCGGTCACGGTTATCGCCTTGCGGGCCTCTTTAAAAGCGCCGGACCCCACCGATATCTTCATCCCCATCGTGATCGCCACTTTTGTTACCACCATGGCTTCTATGTTTATTGTAGCCTACAAACAAAAGATCAATATATTTCAGCCGGTCATTTTATTATGGGTGGGAGGGCTTTCCCTGGTTATGGGTGCCATAGTAGTCTATCTGCATTCCTTAAATGCCGATGGCGTGCAATCTTTTTCCAGGGCCCTGGGCAACGGATTGATCCTGTTTATATTCCTGGCGATAGTCGGGGGAGCGGTTTACAAGAAGATCAATATTTTTGATGCCTTTGTACAAGGCGCCAAGGGCGGTTTTGAGACGGCTATCCGTATCATTCCCTACCTGGTAGGTATGTTGGTCGCTATCAGCCTGCTGCGCACCAGCGGCACCTTCGATATCATTATCAGCGGTATCCGGTTTGTGTTCACCTCCCTGGGGGCAGATACACGTTTTGTGGAAGGTCTGCCCACGGCCCTGATCAAACCATTAAGCAGTGCGGGGGCGAGGGGTATGCTGGTAGATACCATGAATGCTAATGGCCCGAATTCTTTTGCCGCCCGTTTATCAGGAATTTTGCAGGGCTCATCGGAGGCCACCTTTTATGTAATAGCCGTTTATTTTGGAGCGGTATCGATCAGGAATACCCGGTATGCCATTGGAGCCATGTTGCTGGCCGATCTGGTAAGCATCCTGATTTCTATCTTTTTGTGTTATCTGTTCTTCGGTCATACTGCCTAAACTCCCTAAAGCAACGCTCTTAACTTTCGTATAGCTCCTTTGCTCGCTATCCGGATCTATAAGATCTTAATGCCTTTTCTCCGGTAGGGTTCCAGCAAAGGATCATCGGGCCGTAATTCCGTGATCAGCGTATCGATCTCCTCTATCGGGCAGACGTGAAATGGCTGGCAGGAGTTGATTTTTTCGGCGATGGTCAGACAGATCACCTGCTGGGCCGACTCGATCATGGCTTTTTTGATCTGGACAACGTCCCAGTCATTATCGGTTATCCCGTTTTCTGCATCGATGGCATTGACACCCAGGAAACAGATATCTGCCTTTATCTGTTTTATTCTGGCAATAGCTTCCCCTCCTACGGTTATTTTAGAGTTCTTCGAAACCTTGTCTCCGATCAGGATCACTTCGATATGAGGATGATGGGTGTATTCCAGCACTACCGGGATACTGCCGGAAATAAAAGTGGCTTTCAGGGACGGAGGCAGGGCCTTGGCCAGTTCGATCAGGGTTGTTCCTCCCGAGGTAAGCACAAACATATCGTTCCGGATAAGGGCAGCGGCTTTTCGGGCGATCAGTTTTTTTTGCGGGTGGGCATAGACATGATTGGGGGTATAATGAAAATCGTTGAACGAAAGAGAGAGGGCTCCTCCATGTACCTTGGTGATCTTCCCTTTGTCGGCCAGTTCCTGCAGATCCCTGCGGATCGTATCTTCTGACACATTGAGGTCCAGGCTTAAATTCGCAGAAAGGACTTGGTTGTGCAGATTAACCTGGTGGAGAATATAAGCCTGTCTCTCTTGTTTTAGCATATTGATAGTGAGTTAACGGATAATCCAAAAAGCCCCAAAGCATGCCTCCGGCCTTTTCTAAAGGTCCATTAAAAAACAAATATGTAGCAAAAAAGGAAGCATTCCCAAAATATACCCGGGAAATGTCTTTTTTCCAAGCGGAAACTGGCAAAAAACGGGAAGAACATCCTGCCTGTTCGTGAGGGGATGCTGATTTTAGAAGGTAAAACGGGCTGTAAAGGCAAATGCAGAAGGGACGAAATTGATCTTGGGAATAATGTCCAGCTCCGGCTTCCAGTCCAAAGAAAGATTTAGCGGGGCATTCTGAAATTTATAATCCAGTCCGGTGATACCCTGCGGGCCCAGGTAAGTAGTATGATTTTCGAACCCGATATAGCCGCCAACGCCGTAGAACCAGGTAAAAGCCGGCGTGCCACCGATGATCTGGTGTTTTTCGTAAAGGGCGCCAAGGGCAAAACGGCTGCCGAATGACATTAATCCTTCCACCGCACTCGTCTCATCCAGGAAGTATTTAAGAGAAAGGGAATTGCTGACGGTTGGAGCCGCCGTACTGAAACGAATACCCACCGCTACCTTATAGTCCTGAGCGGATACATGGTTGAACAGGCCGCTGAATGCCAGGCAGAGCAGGCTGAGGGTGATTACACGCATAAGTTGATTTTAATTGGTTGGAACGAAAATAATGCCAAATGTATTGGACGGCATTTGTTAGGGTTTTCTTAAAACAGGAAGCACTTTATGATTTGGGTTTATCTGCCGGAGAAGGCAGAACCCTTTTGGCAGAATCGATAATTTTTTTAACAGAGTCGGTTTTGGCCGGGCCAAGCCCCTTCAAAACCGCAGGCGCAAGCACTTTTTTGGCAGAGTCGATTTGTTTTTTAGAAGGCAAAATTCCTTTATTCGCAGGCCCGATCATCGGCTCGATTACCCTCTCGATCATCTTACGGGTAGAGTCACCCGGGGAATCCTTTGGCTGAACCGTTGGTTTGTTTTCAATTGGTTTGTTTTCAAATAGTTCAAACTTTGTTTTTGGCCTTTTAGCCTCCTGCCATTTGAACCCGCGCAAACGCATGTCGTCGAAATTCACTTTTTTAAAGGGGATCATACTGCCTTCGGCATCATTTCGCAGAACAACTTTTTTCAGTTCCCTTCCTTTTTCTTTTTCCTTTTTATCGAAAATCATATCGATAATATCGGCATGGGCCTTGTTCACACCGGTATAGGCCTTATTATCGTCCTGGACATAATAGATACTTTCCGCATTGCCCTTGGCCCGGAGATAATCGATCTCTCCATCCTTAAAATAACAATTAATAGTGGTGCCCTTGATCTGGTTATAGAAATTGGCGCCAACCTTGTTAATGGCAAGGCCATTTTCAAAAACATACATCCGGCTTGCCTTTTTGTTCTTGGTGTACACGAACATCGTATCACCGGTAACCTGGAAATTATTATTGCTCCAGGCGATCGGTTCTTTATATAACCGGAAAATGGAATCCTTACCGGAGTAAAAAAGACTATCGGCTACGGCTTGCAGGGAATCGGAGAAGATCCGGACATGATGGTATCCCTGGATAAAACGAATGCTGCTGTCAATGGGCTCCTTCTTTTTTCTCAGTAGGCTGTCTAGCCGGGGATTATATGGGGGGGCTACATAGGGATGGTATTTGGTAACCGGGTTTAATCCCGGAACAGGAACAACCGGGCGGTTCTTCACAGGTCGGTTGACCAATATACTATCCGGGAATGCCATATGTTTGAAACTGCTGTCAATGACTATGACGGGCTTGGCCTTCTGCCCAAATGCCGCTTTCAAACTATCCGGCCCCCCGGCACGTTTACGGGCCAGAAGGCTGTCCAGGGCCGGCGAGCGTTTATGACCGTTAAGGTTAAGACTGTCGGATAAATCGAGGCTGTCGGACAAAGCAAGACTGTCGGCCAGGGCAAGACTATCGGATAGAGCCGGATTCTCATTCAGGTCCACACTATCCTTTAAATGACGGTGCAGGCTGTCGGCAGCATGTAGGGGATGACTTTGATCTTTAGTTATGATCTGGCCTTTGCCGTTCCCGCCAACTTCCTGAGTCGTATCCCGGCCATGAAAACCTTTGTCCGTTGCCGCCTGGTGGAGACTATCGGCGGATCTTCGGAAAAGGCTGTCCACAAAGATGCGGTGCATACTATCATTTATAAAATTCCTTCTGAAGATGGCCTCTGCATCCACCAGTCTGGCAGAAAAGAAGGTGTCGGCGGTAATATAAATGGAATCCTTGTCCTGTTTAAGGATAAGCAGGGGATTTTGGGTAGCCAGGAAGGTATTCTGTTTTTTATCCGAGATCATATAATTGGCGATCATGGAGAACCCCTGTGCCGTATCCTTATACACTGCCCTGCCGATGGCCGTACTGATCCCGGTGCTGTCATCGAACCTTACCGAATCCCCGACAATGGATTGCGAGCCATCGGTAATGACCGGGCGTTTCCCGAATTCCGCTTTTTTATTCTTCAGATCATAATAACCATCCCTGGTTCTGACCGTACGACGGGTGCTGTCTTTAAACAGGATAAAAGTTTCTGTAATAAAGGTGGAGATCTGGGTTTGTGTATTGTATAAAAGCGAATCTGCCGTCAGGTCATATTGCGGATCACGTAGTACCACATTTTTCCGGAAATGTACATCCTTGGTATCTTCATAATAGGTCGCCGCGTCGCTGGTAAGGACTGAACCGTTGTTCACCACTTTCCCGCCATGATCATAAATGCCCATTTTCAGGTTCAGATCGTAAGTGAGTTCCTCCGTAGTGAGCACTCCCTTGCCATCGGTCATCTTTACATTCTTCTGGAAGAGGATATTTCTGGTATCGACCTGGTACTTCATGTAATCCGAGGTGATATTCGTGGAGTCGTTGTCGATAATATGAACGTGTCCGAAGGATTGGATGCTGTTATCCTTGCTGTTGGAGACCATGCTGTCGCAATTGATCAGCGTATTTCCCTGTTTCAGCCGGACATTCCCGGTAAGCGTCGTCAGGCTGGTGGCGGAGTCAACCTGTTCGCCCCGATAGGTATCTGCATTCAGAACGAGCACTACTTTCATCGAATCGTTCCCCGGAGTCCGGAAGGCAAGCTGGCTCTGCGATCTGCCCTGCAGGTTTAATAACAAACAGCCTGCCAGACAGATGGTCATGGCCATTGCCGGAAAAAACAGGGACATCCTTCTGCTCATGCTAATTACTTAATAGCTGGTTTTGACGTGGAGTCAAATATAGGGGCCATTAGGGGGCCGCTTTTATCTTTCCTGCCAAAAACAGAAATATTAACATACCGTTTTGGGTGTACACGGACATCGTCCAACAGGATATTCAGGCTACGGGTTGTTCCTTCCAGGTTCTGGTACAATTTTTTATCGTTCAGCAACAGGCCGAGGGAACCATTGGTGCTATTCATTTTACCAATAACGCCTTTTAATTCGTTAATACTGGATTGCAGGCTCTCGACGGTTTCGGGGATCCTGGCCTCTGATAACCTGGACGTCGTTTTTTCTACGTTTTCCAGGGTTTTGGTAATGTGCTCATTGTTTTTGGCGAGATTACCGGTGAATTCATTTACGTGCTGAAGGGATTGTGCCAGGGCTCCGCTCTGGGTATTCAGCATCTTTTGCAGATTAGCGGAAGAGCCGGCCAGGTTGGCGATAATGGAGGTTAAGTTGTTCTTTAATTTGGGATCGAAAAGACTGCCGATCACCTGAATTAGGGAATCCAGGGAGGTCAATGTCCCGCCCAGCTTGAGGATGACCGGATTGACGCTTTGTTCTACCTGGGAGAACAGATTGGACTTTTGTTTGGTTTCCAGGGTATCTCCGTCTTTCAGCATCACGGTGGCGTCTCCTTTATTGATGACGATAGAGGAGGAACTGATAATGCCTGAATTGATCTCTCCAACCGAATTTTCGGGGATATGTACATCCTTTTTAAGGGTTATGGTCACGATGATCCCTCCCTTCAGGTCCTTATCCGATTCATTGATCGCCGATACGCTCCCGATCTGAAGACCGTTGATCTTGACAGCGTTGGATACTTCCATCCCATCGACATTATCGAATACGGCATATAATTTTTTGGTATGTTCGAACAGGCTGCTGCCTTTCAGGAAATTGAAGCCGAGGATCAGCAGGACGATGGCGACTGCAGCCATTAATCCGATCTTTGTTTCATTAGCGATTTTCATTCGAATATTTTTTGGTGTTAGGTTCGAATTATTATTTTGTATCGAATTTGAATGTACCGGTCCTTAATCCTGTTAACTCTCCAATCCTGTTAACCCTCCTGTTAATCCTCCTGTTAATCCTCCTGTTAATCCTGCCGACAGGAATTTTTCTAATTGGCAAGGATCCTTTTCCGGAATCCTTTCGGGGTTCCTTTCTCCTTGTATGCTGTGGTGAACTTTGCCGCTGATGGTGATACCGGTTTCAGCGACGAGGTTCCCCCCGCGGGGCGGACTCCTTCGAGATTATCCTTATAACGTTTTAAGGCGTCGAGGATATTGCGGACGATCTCAGCCTGCCCATCATCGCTGTTCAGGTATTCCTCTTCCTCCTTGTTGGTCAGGAAACCGGTTTCGATCAGCACGCTGGGCATGCCCGTTGCCTGAAGTACCCGAATTCCCACGTCACGTTGCATCACCCCGTCGCTTTTGCGCCCGGCTTTAACAAATTCGTCTTCCACCAGGGTGGCGAAAAGGGCGCTGTTCGCAAAATATTTTTTCTCGTATAACTGGGCGCGAATCCTGGCTTCCGGGGAACTCATGTCAAAGGCCGTATTGGTACTGTCACCTATATCATCTCCCATGTTCTCATCATTCTGATTAATGGCGGCTCCTTTATCTCCATTCCGGTCGGCCTTCCAGATATAAGTTCCCGTACCTATACGGGTGTTTTTTACATTATACGTTTCGTAAATGGGAACTTTTCTTCTCCTTTTGCCTTTGCCTGCCCATTTATGCCCAATAAGACGTCTTGCCTGGTAATGCCCGGCTGCATGGCCGTCGGAATTGCCATGGATACAGATAAAAAGATCGCCATGTGATTTGTTGGCCAGTTCGGCCCGGTAATTCAGCCCTTCCTTGATGGTTGGCTTATTGCCGGGCATAATATCTGTGGTCCGGGTAAAAACCAGTTTAACGTCAGGGTATTCCTCCTGAATGGCCTTCCCCAGTTTGAGGGAAATGTCCAGGGCAATATCTTTTTCTTTGGAGATCAAACCATGTGTGCCGGGGTCGAATCCTCCATGCCCCGGATCGATGACGATGGTACGTAGAGCGGACTTCTGTTTGGGGGTGGGGCGTACATTGAATGAAGTGATGGTACAGACAATCCCGGAAAAGATCAGTAAGGTGGTTATCTTTTTGATCATCATAGTCATTTTTTTTTACAGAATCCTCCCAATCTTCACAAATACTTATGGGTGTAATGGCTATTTTTGTGCTTTAGCATACAGGACCGGGCGTGCATCCTGATTTTTTAATAAACGAATGGATAAATCAAAATCTATTCGTTGTTTTATAAAAGTATGAATAATTACGGTCGCAAAATTAGCTCAAAATATCTTCTGGCGTTGATTTTTACTGCTTTATTCTTTTCAGTAACGCTCAATAGTCCGGCAAATTATTCATCATTCCGTCGTTTTTACAAAATATTAGCATTAGGGGAGGATACCTCCAAACCCCGTAAATCCAGGGGAAAAGCTGCAAAGCCGAAAGATACCCTCCGGAAAGATAGTCTTTTCGCGCTGCGGGATTCCATGCATATGGCGGGGGACACGACCAGGGATTCCCTTCATCGCCAGGTGGCCGACACCCTGGATTATAAGATTTCCAAGGATACCCTGGAGGCATCCATCGACTATAAGGCTGCCGATTCGGTGGTCATGGATGTACCTTCCAAAAAGATAACTCTTTACAACAAAGCCAATGCCAAGTACAAAGATGCGGATCTGAGCGCCTATAAGATCCAGTTGGATCAGTCCCGGAATGTAGTAGTGGCGACCCATATCAAAGATACGGCCGGCAATATCATCGGGCTTCCCAAGATGGTACAGGCGGACAATACCATGCAGTCGGACTCCATTGTCTATAACATTAAGACGCAGAAGGGGATCACCAGCAACACCTATACGAACTCCGGGGAAATGTTCGTCCATGCTGAAAAAATGAAGAAGGTAACTCCCCAGGAATATTATGCTTACCGGGGAGTGATCACTACCTGTAACCTCGATACGCCCCATTTTGCCTTCCGCACCAACAAAATGAAGCTGATCAATAAAAAGATGGCGATTACGGGTCCCATCCATCCTGAGTTCGAGGGCGTTCCGCTTCCGATCTATATCCCATTCGGTTTTTTCCCTATTTCCGGAGGCCGGCATTCGGGGCTGCTTCCGCCGCAGTTTACGGCCAGTGACCAGGCGGGGATCGGTTTGGAAGGATTGGGTTATTATAAGGTATTGAATGATTATTTCGATGTTACCATGCGGACCAATCTTTATTCTTATGGGGGATGGACGCTTTTTCTCACGCCCACTTACCGGGTCCGCTACCGGTATAGCGGCCAGCTAAATTTCACCCTGCAGAATACCCGTTTTCTGAGCGATGGCGGGAAGGATGCCTACACGGAAGCCAAAACATTCAGTTTGAACTGGGCCCATACCGTAGACAGCAAGGCCCGCCCGGGAACCAATTTTTCTGCCAATGTCAACATAACCTCCACCAAATACAACCAATACGTACAAAATAACCCTACGGCCAACTATTCCAACCAATTGGGGTCCTCCATTACCTACTCCAAGACCTGGGATGGAAAATATAACCTGACGGTGAGTGGGCAGCATAGCCAGAACAACCAGACCAGGACAATCAACATCAATCTGCCCACCGTCGCCTTTACGGCCCCTACGATCTACCCTTTGCAACCAAAGGATTTTGCCGGGACTCCTAAATGGTATGAGAAATTGGGGGTAGGTCTCAGCAGTTCGGTACAGGGATCTGCATCCTTTTATGACTCCCTGATCAATTTTAAAAGACTGATCGATACTTTTCAATATGGGGCTCAGCATAGTGTGCCTATCAGCCTGGCCTTACCTATCAAAGGCCCGATACAAATTTCACCGGGTATCAGTTTTTCCAACCGGATGTATTCCCGTAAAATTTTCATGCAATGGGATTCTGCGAAAAATAGGGTGGATACCGGCTATTACCAGAAAGGCTTTTTTACGACCAATGACGTGTCTTTCAGTCTTAGCCTCAGTTCGGCCATCTTCGGTACTTTCCAGGGCTTTAGTAAAAAAAGCAGCCTGATGGGTATACGGCATGTGATCCGTCCTACCCTCAGTTTTAGTTATAAACCGGATCTGGCCTCGAAAGATTATTACAACCTGAGGACGGATAGTGCAGGTCATACTTACCGCCAGAATTATTATTTCTCCAATCCTTTTGGTGCCTTTGGGGAGGGGGTTTATGGAGGGATCTCCTTCGGCCTGGACAATCACCTGGAAATAAAGACCCGGTCCAAAAAGGATACGACGGATGCGGGGATCAAAAAGATAACGCTCATCGACGGTTTTGGGATTACCGGCGGATACAATTATCTGAAAGATTCGTTTAAGTTATCTCCGTTGACCATTTATTTCCGGAGTACGCTTTTTCAAAAGATCAATATTACAGGAGGAGCCAGCGTTAATCCCTATCAATACGACAGTCTGGGTTTCCAGGTAGATAAATATGCCTGGTCCGGAAAAAAATTCTCCATCGGAAAGGTCACCAATGCTAATCTTGCCATTTCCACCAGCTTTAAGAGCAAGGCAAAGGATGAAAAAGCCGAAAAAGAGAAACAGCAGCAACAGCAGGACCAGGACCAAATACCCCTGACGATGGAAGAACAGCAGGCGCAATTGAATTATGTACGGAATAATCCCGCACAGTTTGCCGATTTTAATATCCCCTGGTCGTTGAACCTGGCCTTTGCCCTTAACTACTCCAGCATACAAAAGGCGGATTACTCGGGATTTGCCGCCTTGATCACTTCCAGTATCAACTGGAGCGGAGATTTTAATTTAACCGAAAAATGGAAAATGGGCCTGAGCGGGTATTACGATGTAAAATTTGCGAAGATCCAAACACTGACCATGACGATTTCCCGGGAAATGCATTGCTGGCAAATGTCCATCAACGTAACACCGGTAGGCTATTACCGCTATTTCAACGTTACCCTCAGTCCGAAATCCGGTATCCTGCGGGATCTCCGGATCAACAGGACGAAATATTTTTATCAATAATTATTTTTATACTTTTCCCGCATTCGCTAAATAATAATCCCACATAATTTTAAAGACCCGTTGTTTCAGGCCTTCCAGGTTTTCGCCGGGCTGCTGCATGACTGGATCCAGGAAATGCATGGCGAGTCTGTGCGGGCGGAGGAAAAAAGTTTTATGGGAAGGCAACACCATTTTCGTATGGAAAATAAGGGCGGGAATAATGGCTTTTCCCGTGGCGATGGACAGACGAAAAGCTCCGTCATGAAAGGATTTCAATGGGTCGTTCGTCTTATTGCGCGTACCTTCCGGGTACAGGCACATATGGAGACCCATATCCAATGTTTCTTTCATTTTATTGAAGCTTTCCCGGCGGCTGGTTTCGCTGTTCCTGTCCACCAGCACACTACCCGTCCGGTACAACATGCCGAAAAGGGGAACTTTAGCAAAGGAAGTCTTGGCGATCGTTTTATTTCCACCGGGAATACCAGGGGAAGAAACAGGTACATCCATCAGGGAATTATGATTACAAACAACGATATACGTTTGCCCCTTTGCGAATTTTCCCCTCCCTTTTACCCGTAGCGGGCAGCCTGCCAGGGTCAGGAAAACCGCCATCCAGGTCCGTGCATACAGGATGAAACGTTTGTTCCTTACTGGGTCGGGGCGGGAATAAGAGAATAACAGGAAAGGAATCAAAAAGATCAGCATCGTAACCACGAACAGGAGTATAGCCCATAAGGCAAAGATTCTTCCCAGAACATTCCATATAAGACCCCCCAGCCCCCTAAAGGGGGAGTTAGGTAACACGGGGCTATTTGGGTTAGATTCAATCATTTCACTTTATTAATTTTTAAAATCCTTTCGGGATCAATACTCCCCCTTTAGGTAACCGAGTTTCGCTCAAGGAGCGGGACGAAGGTTACGAGCGGGAGCTCAGGGGGGTGCCCTCACAGCGCCCAATCAACCGGATCGATCCCGTTCTTCATCAGCCATGCATTGGCTTTGGAGAAATGACGGCAGCCATAAAAACCTTTATCCACGGAAAAAGGGGAGGGGTGGGCTGCTCTTAAGACCAGGTGTTTGGTCTCATCCACCAGACCTTGTTTTTCCTGGGCGAATTTGCCCCATAGCATAAATACCACATGTTCTTTTTCCGCGGAGATCTTTTCAATAACGGTATCTGTGAAATCTGCCCATCCGATCTTGGCATGACTCATCGGTTCGCCATCCCTGACGGTGAGGGAGGCATTCAATAACAACACTCCCTGTTCCGCCCAATGGGTGAGGTTGCCATGATTAGGAATGGAAATACCGATGTCGTTCTTTAATTCTTTGAAAATATTAACCAGTGATGGCGGAGCCGAGACCCCTCTGGGAACGGAGAAACTCAGGCCATGCGCCTGCCCGGGACCGTGGTAAGGGTCTTGTCCCAGGATCACCACTTTCACATTAACGAAGGGCGTGGTATTAAACGCATTGAAAATAAGGCTACCGGGAGGATAGATGGTCTTGCCAGCCAGTTTTTCCGTTTTTAAGAAAGTGGCTATCTGCAGGAAATGCGGCTTTTTGAATTCCTGTTTCAGCACTTCTTTCCAGCTTTCTTCAATTTTTACGTCCATAGGCCGTAAAGATAGGGACAAACGGTAAATCAACCACTTCCTTAACCCCACGCAAAAAAGACGCGGCCTTTGTCAATTGCACCTTGCAAATGACAATGGCCGGTCACCTATTCCGGTAACAATTCAAAGGAGATCAGGTTTTTGCCGGAAAAAAACAGGACAGCGGCGTCCTTAAGGGATTGTTGCGTTAGTTTTCCAAGATTTTGGTTAGTATCGCCGATCAGCAATACGCTCTCCGCATTTGCATATCTTTCGGACAAATAACTGAGCCAAAAGCCATTTTCCTTTGCCGCCAGTTCAAAACCCTTTTCATAAGAAGCTTTGAATTTATCGATGTCTTCCGGCTGTGGCCCATTTTCACGAATGGTTTTCATTTCCAGTTCCACCAGGGCTGTCAGGTGATCGACATTTTTAGGAGCGCATCCAAAAGACACCTTGATAAGCCACCTGCCCTCCGGATACTTTTGTGCCGTGCCCAGCACTTCGGGGCTGTATACTTCGCTTTGGTCCTCGCGAAGATGTTGCAGAACCTTTATTTGCAGGATGTCGCATAATGCTTTTAATTTCAGGTTGTTCAGGACATCATAAACATAGCGTCCCCCAAAACACATTTTTACAAGCGCTTTATTCTCTTTGCCTTTGTACACCTTTTTTACCATCTTCCCTTCCGGCTCATGGATGTCAGGATCAGGTGCTTTACTATTTTTATGCAAGGAGGGCAAACCACCCAAATATTTCTCTAAAAGTGGCTTTATCGTCACGGGATCAAAATTGCCTACAAAGAAAAAGGTAAACCCCGTAGCATCCGAGAACCGTTCCTTATATATAGCATAGGTTCTATCGAGGGATATCTGTTTGACTTTTTCCATAGTCAAAGGAGCATAACGGGGATCATAATTCTTCAGGACATAGTTGATCGTATCCGAAAAAACAGAACCAGGGTCACTGCTTCGTCCTGTGATTGCCGTAGCCGTGTTGCTGATCAAATTATTAAACAGGGCAAGATCCTTTCGTGGAGCGGTAAATTGCAGATAAGTCACCTTCAGCGCAGTTTCCAGGTCCTTTGATGAAGCACTGCCGCTTATTATTTCCGAACGGGAGGTTATACCGGTGGAAGAAGCCATGATCTTACCCGTTAATAAAGCAGCTAATTGGGCCGGGTTAAAATTGCCATAACCCATCTGTGCAATAATACCGCCGGCATTTGCGGCGATGAGATAATCCGTCCCCTCATAAAGCAATGCTCCGCCAGGTCTGAACGCACTATAGATAATCTCGTCATTTTTAAAAGTGGTAGGTTTCATAACCACTTTCACCCCATTATTTAAAATATACTGCGTTATCCCAAGCTGTGGAATCGAATCCGTACTGATCACTTTTCCTGGCGTTGGCTCTGCTGCAAGCAGGGGTTTTTCGTCGACCTCTTCTTTATAAGGCACCAGGTCTTCCTTCCCGATAGCCGTTACCCAGGCACTTATTGCGGCAAGGTCGGGCAAACTGTCCTTTACCTTGTCCGGAGCGGTAATGAGGATATCCACATCCGGTGATTGGAAATATTGGTTCATCAATGTCGTCATATCCTCTAGGGTAACAATACCGATATGTGTTTTGATAAACCGGTATTCCCAGGTTATGCCGGGTGCGGCAGTCCCATTCAAAAAAAGCCCCTGGTATTCGTTAACATAATTAATAGAAGGTATTTTATTCTGCTCCTTCATTTCAGCCTCGAGCCTGCTGAGATAATTCGTTTTGACCCTATCAAATTCAGCCTTCGTAAACCCGGAATTCCTCAATCGCTGGATAATGCGCCAGCCTTGCTCAAAACTCTCCCGGATCTTACCTTCTTTTGCGGCGACATTGAAGCTGAACATGTCATATCCTTTGAAGAAGGTGTTTATGCCTGTATTTATATCGGTATAGGCCGGGTTTGTTTCTTTGACCTGTTCGGCATACCGCCGCGTATTGATCAGTTCATTAAAAAGATTCTTTTTAATTTGCTCCATATAATCCTGCTCCGTCTTTAATTCGCCGGATTTGCGGATCATCATAATTCCTGTATTGGTAACGGATGCTTCCTTGTCGGTTACGGCAAGGAATTTTCGTAGACCGGATAGCGGTAAGGTATACCTGATACGTTCTCTTTCCCTGGCGGGGTTCTTCAGATCTGCGAAAGTCGTCTTTACCATTTTTTCGGCCTCATCCACATTGATATCTCCTACAATGATCAGCGCCTGCAGATCAGGCCTGTACCAATCATGGAAGAACCGCCTGATCGTTTCGGGCTTGAAACGGGTCAGTATTGAATCCCGGCCGATGGGCAGCCGGTCCGCAAAACGGGCATGATTCAATAAAAAAGGCAGGTACAGTCTGGACATCCTGTCGGCGGCGCCCTTGCCCAGCCTTTCTTCTTCCAGGACCACGCCACGTTCCTTGTCGATCTCTATGGGGTCCAGTGTGGCTTCCTGCGCCCAATCACGCATGATCTTCATTCCGTTGCCCAGCATGGCGGTATCATCCAAAGGAATGGGTAACTGATATACGGTTTCATCGAAACTGGTAAACGCATTGATATCCGCCCCAAAACGTACCCCGGCTTTTTGTAAATAGGCCACCAGGTCATTTTTTGGAAAATGTTTCGTGCCGTTGAAGTTCATATGTTCCATAAAATGGGCCAGCCCAAGTTGATCTTCATCTTCCAGGATGGAACCCACCTTGTTTACCAGATAAAGCTCCACCCTCTTTTTGGGTTCCTCATTATGACGAATATAATAGGTAAAACCATTGGCCAGTTTTCCCGTCCGCAAAGCCGGATCCATGGGTATATTCTGACTATAACAACGACTGCTCCATCCCGATACAATAATGGCAGAAATAACTATTTGCTTTATACTTATGTTCATAGTGCTTATGTGTGAATATTTAGCTCAGCATCGTCAAAATGCCTTCATTTTCAATGATCATCATACCATGCCGGTCGGCAGTGACCCCTTTTTGCAATTGATAGGTATAACGCGGTATCGAACCTTCCATGACTGTAGGAAAATAAACGAATTGCAGATTCCGGCATCTTTCTCCCAATGCTTCCGCCACTTCGATGATATGGGTTGAAATAATAAACAGGCAGGTATGGTATTCGGAAAAGGCCTCCGTGACCGCCAGTGTGGCGTCATAGGCATCCTTTACATTGGTGCCTTTGAATAACTCATCGAAGATCACCAGGAGGTTTTTGCCGGCGCTCACATCTTTTGCCACCGTTTTTACCCTTCGGACCTCCGCATAGAAATGACTGTAGCCCATCTGTAAATTGTCGGGCACATTGATGGACGTATAGATGCCATCCCTAATGGAGAACTCCATCGCCGATGCGGCAACAGGAAAGCCCATATGAGCCAGGTATAAGGCAATGCTGAAGGATTTCATAAAGGTTGACTTGCCGGCCATATTGGCGCCGGTTAAAAACAATACGTTACTGCCCGCTGTCATGGTCACAGAATTGGCAACCGCCTTCCCGATACCCGGATGGCGGCAGTCCAGGATACGAAGGCTATGCTCTTCCTTCGGCCGGGCCAGCGCATACGAAAAACCTTTCGCCCTGGCAACACCGGCTACGGCTATATACACATCGATCTGATGGATGAGTTGTAAGATCTTCTCCAATTCGTCACGCAGGGTCAGACGCAGCAGGTTGTCATAACGTATGATCTTCAGCAAGGACAATTGTGTATTTTCTTTCTCTTTGGCAATCCACCCCAGACTTCCGGAGGAAAATATTTCCTGCACAGACCGAAGCTGCTTCCGAAAAGGATTTTCCCATTCCCCTTCATCTTCGTCCAGCAACGATAAAAAATCGTTAACCTGGTTTAAGATCGTTATGCTGGTATACAATCCGCTTAAATGAAGGGGATACTCCTTGTCAAACCCCGAAAAATGCATCAGTTTTTTTCGAAGGGTGTCCAATCCCGCCATCATCCTGCCGCCGGCCACTCCCATGCCAAGATAATTCTCCATGGCCGTAAACTCCTCCTTGTCCAAAGGGAATACTGCCGCCCGGTCTCCAAACCAACGGAGGATACTGCTGCGATGATTGATCGCCTCCGCATCGGTCAGCGGACTACGGAACATTTCCTCTAAAAGCTTTTCCCCCCCCGCAGTCTGAACTTTGTTGAACAGGCTGTAAACAGAATTATTTTTGTACCTGCCCAGCAGGTTCAGGTCGTCCAGTGTTTGTTTGTCTGCCATAAAACTCATAAACCGACTTGTTTTTTTCCTTCCCTTAAAATATCCAGAATGCCCTCATTGTTAATAATGACCATCCCATGCCGGTCTGCAGAAATTCCACGCTCCAGGCGGTGCGTATATACCGGCTTGTCCCCTTCCATGCGGGTAGGCAGGTAGACAAAGCTGATATTCTTACACCTGTCTGCCAGGGTTTGACCCGCCTCGATAATATGTGTCGAAACGACGAACATACAATTGGGTTTTCCGGCAAAGGCGGCGGTAATGGCTACCGTCGCTTCATAGGCGTCTTTTACATTGGTTCCGCGGAACAATTCATCAAAAATGATAAAGAGATTTTTTGACTTGCTCAATTGCACAGCCATTTTTTTAACCCTCAGCACTTCTGTATAAAAATGGCTGTAGCCCATATTCAGATCGTCCGGCAGGTTAATGGTGGTAAGCAGGCCGTCGCAGACCGAAAACACCATTTTTTCCGCCGGCACCGGAAAACCTGCATGGGCCAGGAACAGGGCTATTCCCAGGGACTTCATGAAAGTGGACTTGCCCGCCATATTGGCGCCGGTTAGAAAAACGATATTGCTGTCAGGCTCCATATAGAGCTTATTGGGTACAGGCTTGCTGAGTTTTGGATGATATACGCCATCCAGTTTCATGATATGTACATCTCCCTCCATGGCCTCCGGGAAAGTGAACCCACGTTGCGTTGCTACGGCAGCCACGGAAATGTATACATCGAGATAATAAATGTGATAGAGTATTTTTTTTATCCGGTCACGATATACATATCTCAGCATCTTATCATATTCCACCGCCCGGACATAATTCAGCTTCACCGGAAGGGTTTCACTCAATGCCGTATCCGTCACTGGAATATTCATCAGTTCCCGGAACTCCCGGATGTCTCCATCGTAAGGGCTGCCTCCGGACATCGTGACATCCTGCAAAAAAACCTTCAGCCTGATAAGTATCTCTATAATGGCCGTGATACCTTTGAATACCTGCAGGTATTCCGAGTCGGCCCCGATGAGATGATCGAACTTTCTGCGCAAGTTGTTTTCGTCATAGGAAAGCCTGCTTCTTTCATCGGTATCGGCCAGGTATTGCTCCGCGGCATCGAAGAGATCACCTTTAAAAGGGAAAGCTGTCTTTTTGTCCCTGAAGTACCGGATAATACTGCTACGCTGATTAATGGACGGGGCATCGGACAATGGATAACGGAATAGCTGCTCCAGGATCTCGGCCCCACCTCTCGTATGTGTGCGGTTGAAGATGGCGTATATAGAATCGTTATTTCTCTTTCCAAAGATATTCAGGTCATCCAGCGTCTGGTTGTCGATTATTAAACTCATGGGTTACAGTTGGATTATCTTCTTTTTCTACGTATCCATATAAAGAGCCCGCAAAACATCAATCCTGATGGGAAAGCCCATTTTAGCCCGGCATTCGACACGGCCCAGCTGGTTTTTCCCAGCCGCAGGGAATTGTCCGGTGGTTGCGGACGGCGCATATCGATGGGCAGCTCTTCATTCGTCAGCCAGGAGAACATTCCGCTGATGAGGTCAAAATTAGCAGCCAGTATATCCTTCCTGCTCTTCATCAGCTCTCCGTTGCTCAGGCAGTCGGCGTCACCCAGGACAATGATTTTTTGCACTTTGTCTTTGACCTTTCTCGACAAGGCGATGACCGTCGGGTAAGATTTTTCTACTTCCCCCGCTTTGGGGTTCAACCGCACCGTATCATCGATGAAATTCGTGGTCTCCAACTCATTCCAGCCACCGGAAGAGTCGCTGGAAAAAAGGGTGGTTGCCGTAAATCCTTTATCGGCCGACACGGATAATCCCACTGCAGTAGACATAGGCAGCAGTTCATCGTTCCTTTTGATATTCATAAAATGATAGGATATCTTTCCGGCACCCCGCACCGGAGACATCAGGAGCAGATCGGACTGGAATTTTTTGTTGGGCTTTACCAGGGTCCCCGGTAGGAATTGTACGCCCAGTTGCTCCACCAGTGGATTCATATTTGCCTGGCAGCCCGGTTCTCCCGCAATGATAAGATTCCCTCCCTTGGCGATGTAATTATTCAACCGGCTCCTTTCTTCAGGTGCCAACGGCTTCCTGGTTTCGGCAATGAGCAGGATCTGAATGTTATCCGGGATCTCTTTATCCAGCGTCAGATCCTGAAAATCGAAACCCTGGTTGATAAGGGCGAAACGGAAAGTCTTTTCCTGTGCGAACATATTATATCCCCGGTCTTCTTCGGCATTGCTTCTCCGCTCCCCATGCCCCGTGAGGAATCCAACGGTTGGGAGGTGATCGATGACCAGGCGCTTAAATGCCGCGGTGATCTCTGTTTCAGACGGCAGGCGCTGCATATCGTCATAGACACGCAGGAATGTTTCCTTTCCATTCTCCCGTTTCAGCGAACGGACAAAACGAAACCTTTCCGGATCCAGATCCGCATCCTTTTGGATAGCCTTATAGGAGCTGATATCGAATCTCCAGTCGTATAGTTTTACCAGGGTATCGATCAGTTGATCGTCATTCAGGGTGGGAAATTGCTTCAGCAGCTGCTTATTCTCCGTCTTGTGATAATAATAGTTATACTTCAGCCTGATCTCCGGCTTGAATCTTATGTATTGTGCAAACCGGTCGACATCGAATTTATAGCTACTGGGCAGCGCGATCCAGTAATTTTCATCGAGCATATTGGTATAGGTGGTGATCGTCAGGCCGTCCTTTAAGTGACTAAGCACTTCCTGGCTGCTTTTGGTCAACGTATTGGCCTTTGTGCGGGTGGCATCATAGTAGGCCATCAGTTTTGGTTTGGCGCTGAAATAACCCAGGAGCATAGCGGCTGAAAACACGCCTGCATACCGCATAAAAGTCACGAGCCCGGATCTTCGCTGACGCCCGCTCTGCAGCTTGATGACGCTAAAACCCAGGAAGAGGCTGATCACGATGAGAAAATACAAAAGGTCTTCGCTCGTAATCATACCTGAAATGAAGGTGTCGGCCCGTCCGGATATAGCCAGCCAATAAGTTATATCCCTCACGAACGCTGTTTCCTGTCCCACCTCCTTTACATAACTCAACAGGGCAAAAATGCCAAGTGTTCCCATAGCGGAGACCACTGTATAAGAGGTCAGCGAGGACATGAACAACCCGACAGCCCCATAAGCGCAAGTCAGGAGGAAGAGCCCCAGCAATCCGGTGAGTATGAGCGGGATATCGGCTGACCGGATGGCAATGGACGCATAGATCCCAAAAATAGCCAGGACACCGATCAATACCAGGGCATAAATGACAAGGGCAAGGTATTTACCAAAAACGATCTGCCGGCTGGTGAGCGGAGAAGAGTATAACAGCTTGATAGAGCCGCTGCTGAATTCCCGGCTCATCACCCCCATGGTCAGCAAGGGAATATACAGGAACAGATACTGCTGTACAATGGTGAATGTGCCCTGCAAAGTTCCGAAGGTAACCAGGGTGGCACTCCACAGCTTCCAGCCAATGATCTGTCTTCTTACCATTCCATTCAGGTTATTGGTAAATACCATGGCCGCCTGAAAAGTGAAAATGACCAGGATAAGCCAGGCGATAGGCGAAAAGAACAGTGTCTTGAGCTCTGTCTTGGCAATCTTATATATTGTTTTCATCCGTCAGTTTTTAAGCAGGCTTTTTTTTAGATAGTTCGGAAAATACATTTTCAAGAGAAACCTTTTCCCGGGAGATCTCCGTCAACCGCCATCTACGCTGCACGCTGGCTTCAACCAACCGTTCCATGGTCTCCTGCGCGTCAGTATACTGGATCCTGTACCTGATGGCATCCAGCTGCTCGACACTCCGGACGCCCGGTATGGTTTCAACCTCCTCCACGGAAGGAGCGGCGATCATCGAAACGATCAGCGTATCGGGCATGATATAACTATCGAACTCTTCGATGCTGCCGGAAAAAGCCACCGTTCCCTCATTCATCATCCATATATTGTCGCAAAGCGCCTGTACTTCCTGGAGGATATGGGTAGACAGTACAACCGTTCTCTCTTCAGCGATCTCCCTGATCAGGTTCCTGACTTCCAGGATCTGGTTCGGGTCGAGCCCATTGGTAGGCTCGTCCATCACCACAAATCCTGGTTTATGAATGATGGACTGCGCAATGCCCACCCTTTGCTGGTAACCGCCCGAAAGATTTCGTATCAGCCTTTTGCTGAAATGGCTGACGCCACATTTTTCCATGGCCTCGCCTACGGCCCCTTTCACTTTGTTGTCATCCATTAACCGCATGTTCGCGCTGTGGGTAAGATATTCCTCCACGGTGAGGTCCATCAGCAGGGGCGGTTTCTGGGGCAAAAAACCGATGTGTTTTTTTGCCTCGACAGGATGTGTGCGCATATTGATACCGCTGATATACACTTCGCCCTGTGTTTGTTTTAAGACGCCGCATACAATGTTCATAGTCGTTGATTTGCCGGCGCCATTTGCACCCAGCAAACCATATATTCCGTTTTCCGTCAACTCGAAATTGATATTTCTGACTGCCCATTGTACATTGTACCGGTGCGACAGGTTCTCTACTTTAACGATTGATTCACTCATTCTTATTATTTTCATGCATAACTAATGCCTGGCAGGTATTGATGATGGTATTGATGATGGTATAGGTGATCAGCCCGGGTATCTCCTGAATATATAGTCGAAATAGGAACCCCATTTCCAGGTGAGGTCTATGATGGTGCCGTTATTGGGCGATTTGTAAAGAACACCGGTCGCACCGGGATCGGCATTTCCCAGTATGTCATTCTTCAGGCTGCAGATATAAAAGTCGCCATTGTCAAAAGCCACACCCAGTTCGCCTGAAGTCGCGTCCGTGGTCATCCTCATGATATTGCCGGCGGCGAAATCGTGGTAGAGGGTAACTCTTCGGGTATTGACATCATAAAAATAAAGCTTGCTGCCTTCGCCGAAGAAAAGGTAGGATGAGTTACGGATCCTGTAATACACCGTTTTATCGGACACCAGTCCATTACCCGCAAATACCTCCTGCTGCTGTGCGCTCACACCGAGCGCTGTGTAGTTCATACTAAGACTATAGGTCTGATACAGATACTCCCCGGTGTTGTTGTTTTTGATGATGTTCATAAAAAAAGAGGCGTTGGCATAATCACTGCAATATTTAAGCGTGTAACCTGCCATGTTGTTCAGATCTACAAATCCTGCAGGGGGAGGGTCCGTGTTGATCAGGTACATCTTACCACCGATATAGGAGTTATCTCCGGTCGTAGTATAGAGTCCGACGAACCGGTGATTTGCATCGTCATAGAGATAGACGAACTGGGAATAATCGAGACTCTCATCGACGATCTGGCTGATATGGGCTCCGCCTCCCTCAAAATAGATGGGAATATCGATGAAGCTACCGTCGTGTATCCCACCCATTGTCCTGGGGTTTTTCTTCCAGTATATATTCCCGTCATTGCATAAAACAAAATTTGTGGGACCGCCGTCCACGTAATCCGCTGCCTGCGCCCCATTGGGGAACGACTGGGTGGGAAACTCGCTGCTCAGTTTGATTACCTTGGAGAAGTCGGTGCCATTCAGGAAAACAGTAGAGTTATCCTGCACCACCAGCACCTGGTCCAGTGTATAATCCGGCCATGCCTTTGTTACCAGCCTTACGGGCCCGGTTCCCAATGCGTCTTTGGGAAAATTATTTGCATAGGCATCGGGGAAATACTTGTAGGAGTAATGCTTGACATTGCTGGCATCCACTGTCGCATCCCGCCTGATGAAGGTCAGCCCGGACGTCCCATTGTTATTGGTCAGCAGCAGCCAGCCCGCCCGGTAAGCGGAGATTACCTGGATCTGTATCGGCTGCCGGGAAATAATACCTGTAGCCTTTTCTTTGATGTAGAGATAGAGCATGACATATCCCGGGATATTCGGTTTGTAAGCCAGGTTCCTGCTGGTAGATACCACCGAGTCGATCTGTCTCCATTCATAATCGAAGGCCGTCGTATCCCGGTTGGGATATTTCCATTTAATGACGGGGGAAACGCGGAACGTATCGCCCAGTATGACAGGAGTTACGGTGGGATTGGTAATCGAAATGACCTGATTGTAATCGAGCAGTTTGTAATTGCCTTTGTCTTTATAACATGCCTGGAGCAAACAAAGCATACCTGCCCATGCCATGAATATTTTTACGTATCGCATACTAAATAGTTTAATTATTTTATTATCCTCCGATCAGTGCGACGGTCATTTCCGTGCCATTATCTTCGTATACCGTCCTTCCTGCATCTTTCTCCCTCAACAGGTAGTTCTTGAACAGAATGGTATAATATCTCTGTTGGTTGGTATCATTGGCATCCAGATCGGACACGCCGGTGACCTGGATAAACAGCTTGTACTTCTTATCGGAATAATCTCCCATGAAATTGTCTGTCATGTTCTCATCCCACCAGTCGGGCTTTGCGATTACATTCGATATGTACAGGATGGATACGGCATAATCGGACTGACCCGTCTTAAGATCTTCGGAAGAAACGATTTTGAGAACCAGCCTCACCGGTTTTACGGCAAGATCGGGCGTCTTTTTCACCGTGATCCATGCCGTATCGGTGAGATGACCGGCTTTCAGCGTGAACGAGACGGGCACCGAATAGTTGGCGTCCGTGGCGCTGGTAAGCTCTTTAACGACTTCGATCTTGTATATCCTGTCCCTGTTCTCTGGCGGCCCGACCAGTTCGACAGGCATCGGCGTGAGGGCTTCCTGCTTATCGGGAAGCGCCAGGAATGAAAAAAGAGAGGAGTCTATATAGTTTTTGGAAAATTGTATATACGAGTCGCCTTTGTACAACTGGATCTTGTCTTTTTTACAGGCCGCCACCGTCAACAGAGCAAGGGCCGGTAAATAATAAAAAAGTAGTCTTTTCATATCATTAATTTTATAACTGATAAGCAGTTTCGCTTAAAGGGAGAGGGGAATACCAATCTGCGGGGTTCATGACCCGGTCCACATCTCCATTGAAAATATTCCGGTTCAGCCGTTTGAACATAAAGAAGGTTTGCCCTTCTGTAAGTGTTTCCCGGATGATGTCGTTCACCAGGGTATTCATCAGGTCATTTGCACTGATAGAGGAAGAAATCTTTGTCTTGGCCCCGCGGTTGATCCGCACGGTATTCAGCAGATTTACCGCATCGGATAGATTACCCTTACGTATCTGGCACTCTGTCATGATATGGAATATTTCCGAAAAACGGATTACAGGCAGCAACGGCCCCTGGTTCTGTATCACCTGCTGCGCGTCGTAACCGCTGCCCCTGGGCCTTGACCAGGTTAAGTACCGTTGATCGCCATACCGGTTGTACCAGCCTACCAGCCGGTAGTCGTCCAGATCGTCGCCAAATAATTTGCTCATGTAGTTACTGTTCATTGTCAAAAAGTAATTACCCGTGCGTAACAAATTATCCCAGTTGTCATAATTCTTGTTGTTGGAAAAACAGAGTAAAAGTTCATCCGGCCGTTTGGTATAGACATAATCCACGTCCGGGATCTGTCCCTGATAAAGGGTACTGGTCCAGGGAAACCAGCTTCTTTGATTATAGGTATAAATGATCTTTGCGTTGTTATACGCATTCTCATAGTCCCCTTTATACATATAGATCCTGGCCAGTAAGGCGCTGGCGGCAAAATAATTCATGCGTTCCACCCGGTAATTAAAAAAATCGCCCTGTGGCAGGTCAATATAGGATGCCGCATTCCTGATCCTGCTCGAGGAATAACGCATGACCGATCTGAGATAAATGGTATCGATGGAAGCCAGCATGCCTTGTGCATGTGTCATATCCCCGATGATCATATCCATGATCGTTCCCATACTCTGCGGCGCCGGCTGATACTCCGGGTAAGTAGTGACATAGGGTATGGTCGGACCGGCATATCCTGTAGCCGGGGCCGGGCTGAATATACGCAACAGGTCGAAGTGGATCAGGGCCCTTATCCCATACATTTCCCCCAGGATCATATTCCTTTCATTGGTCTTTTGCGCAAAAAAGTTGGTATCCTTTTTTTCTACTTCCTGGATGATGTTATTACAATTGGCCAGCGCATTGAACGCCCTTTGCCAGACCTGTTCGGTATAGGTCTGCGTATTGCCGGACTGCCAGTCGAACTGTGCAGCCGGTTGCAGGTCATAAGGCAGGCTGTAGAATTCATAGTTAAATCCCAGACCGCTGATAAAACCCCAGGAGAGATTCTCACCGTACAGATCGGTAGTGGACAATAATTTATATACGCCATTGACGGCTATGCGGACGCCATCCCCGGTTTTGAACATGTCTTCCTGTAAGATCTGGTTACTGGCATGTACGTCCAGGAATTTTTTACAGGAAATGTTCAGCAGGAGAGGAAAGCATACGGCCATCCAGAATTTGATTGCCTTCATTTTATTATTTTTTTAGAACGATGTATTGATGGTGAACGTAAATGTCCGCGCGTAGGGATAATCCAGCCCCATTTCACGTTTGATCGATGAGAACCGCGCGATGTCGTTCATGAGAAAGGATGCCCTCAGCGATTTGAGCTTAGTCCTCTTCAGCCGGACCGGGTCAACGTCATAGCCTATCGAAAGAGAGTTAAACGCAATCGTATTGTCCTTTTGTATGAATCTGGAAGTAGGGCGCGTGACACTGTACCTGTCCTGGATCGCCTTCAGCGGGGTGACATCACCTGGTTTTTGCCAGCGGTCGGTCAGAACCCTGGTATCTGCATTATAATACAACAGGTTCACATTCTCGACATTATCCACCATCGTCTGGTTATACTGGTCGCCCCCCGCCTGGAACAGAAAGCTGGTGTAGAGGGAGAATTGTTTATACCTTGCATTCAGACCGAATGAACCCTGTGCCCAGGGTTCGGTATTGCCGATGGGCTGTTGTTCGGCAGGGTCCCAATCGTAGGTGATCGTACCATCCCGTTTCAGGAATACCTCTTTCCCATTGGACGGGCTGATCCCAAGGGATTTCATGCCATAAATGGTGGTCAGAGAACTGCCTTCCTCATATTTCATGATGGGTTTGGAATATTTGCCATTCATGTCATTATAGATCAGTGCAAAAAGAGGGTCGGTAGTGGTGGCATACTGCTTGTAATAATCGTCGATACGTTTGTTATAGCTTTTCAGGGACTGCGCTATTTCAACGATTTTGTTCTTATTATGCGCCATATTCCCGATGAGGGTAATATTGAGGTTCTTTTTATTGACCACATTCAGTGATGCCTTGATCTCGAAGCCCTTGTTGAGCACCTTACCGATATTCTCTCTGTAAACGGTGAACCCGGAAGATGATGGCAGGGAGACATCGGTGATCAGGTCGTAGGTCTTTTTATTATAATAATTAAGGTCAAAAGTGAATCGCTTCAGGAAAGCTATATTGGCGCCGATGTTCCAGGACAGCTGCTTTTCCCAGGTCAGCTTATCGTTGCCCATATAGATCAGGCTGGACCCTATACCCGTTGGATACCAGTCATCCAGCAAAACCTGGTACGTATTTCTGGCCATGTACGGTGAAAAATTCGATTTTCCGGTCTGGCCGATATTAGCGGTGACCCTGAACTGGCTGATATCCGGGTTCTTCCGGAGCAGGTTGGTATTATGAAGATTGACACCCGTACCCAGTGACCAGAAGGGTGCCCATTGTTTATCGGTACCGAACTCCGAAGAACCGTCCAACCTGTAGGAGGCATCCAGCAAATAAATATCTTTCAGGCTGTAATTCAAGGTGGCGAAACTCCCAAAAAGACGCTTTTTATTATCGCTCAGCCCGGGCTTCGTAACGATCTCCGAAGCATAAGCGGCAGAGTGAAGACCTGCGCTGGGGAATCCCCGGTAATCCGAATTACTATAGTCCTCTGTAGTAGACAGGGCATTGATCCCGGCTGAGATATTGATATTATGGACACCGATGTTCTGGTTATAGGAAGCAAACAGATTGACATTCCAATCCAGTGAATTGGTGGTGGACTGGATCAATTCTCCTTTGGTAAAAGGGTCGACCCTCAGGTAGGTTGTCGATGTAGGGGAAGTAAATACGTCTGTATTTGCCTGTTTGTAATCCACAGCGAACTGACCCCTGATGAATAAAAACTTGTTGATGTAATAATTGGAGGTAAAATTGTCGGTCCATTCCCGATACCTGGATTTACTGAAGTTCCCTACCGTGCTTTCAAATAGGGGATTGATAACGGGGCTCCGGTCATCAAACAGGGGAAAGGACTTCCGGTAAGCTCCTGTGTTCTCGTCATGGATGGGATAATAGGGCTGTAAATGAGAGTAATCACTAAATTTCCCGAACGGAGAATCATCTGCCGAAACCGCGTCGAAATAAACCTGGTTCCGTAATTGCAGTTTGCCCGTCTGGTATTGAACGGTAAGCCCCGCACCAAGCCTTTGGCGGAAAGAATTTTTCATTACACCGTTCTGGTTGTCATATTTTAATTCAAATCCTACCCGCATGGCCTGGGATCCTCCCTCGATGTATATATTATGCTTATGATTGAGCATGGTGTTCAATGGCTGGGATAACCAATAGGTATTTACCCCTTTCAGGATCTCATTTTTCTTCATCTGCATCTTATACATATTCTCTATCAGCGTAGACTGATAATTGGGGTCCGTCTTGGGGATCAGTGGCAGGTATACCTGCGCGGCATTCTCGGCATCCAGTTTTTGCCGGGCATCCATCATATGATAGCTGGAAAGATCAGGAGTTGTCACGGAATAATTTCCACTGTAGGTTGTACGAAACTCGCCTGCCTTGGGGGCGATGGTTTCTATGACAACCACACCGTTTGAAGCGCGTGAACCATACATAGCCGTCGCTGCGGCGTCTTTCAGGATGGTTACATTGTTGATCCGGTTGATATCCATATCGTAGACTTTCTCTACATCTATTTCAAAACCGTCTAAGATAAATATGGGAGTATTGGGATTATTCCTAAGCGAAAACTGCGACACCGACGAACCCGATTGCAGCTTGTCCAGGTCTTTTACCCCCGGAAAACCCGACTGGCCGCGGATATAGAACTCAGGCATCACGTTGGGATTGGAGCCCATGTTAATGTTCTGTATGATACGGAAGGAAGGGTCGAAAACCTGGAGCGCGGCAATCAGATTATTGGAGGTGACTTTCTGCAGCTCTGCTTTGGTGACCTGCGTATAAGTCCCTGTAAAGCTCTCTTTCCGGATATTTCCATAGCCCGTGACTACGACATCGTTCAGTTTGGCTTCCCTTGGTTTTAATACGATCAGTCCATTTGCCGGAAAGTCCTTCACCCTGACCTCCCTGGTGATCATATTCACATGGGAGAATACGAGCACCTGATCCGGGTTGGCATTGATACTGAATTTACCGGAGCTGTCGGCAGATACACCTGCCGGGGTGCCTTTGACCTTAATATTTACCCCGTCAGGTATCGAGCCATCTTCGGCTATTACATAACCCGTAATGATTTGCCAGGGTGCCGGCTCTCCTTTACCCGAAGATTCTCCGGCAGCGCCTTCTGTCAGGCCGGGGCCGGAAGGGGCAGGCCGTTTGTAAAGAATGATCGTGCGGTCCAGAATCCTGTAGGTAATGAGCTGGTGCCGGAGAATACTGTCAAGGAATTGGGTCAGCGGCATGTTGGATACCGAGATCGACACGTTGTTGGTTTGCCGTAACAGGCTGGCGTTGCCAAACACCGTGTAACCCGTTTGTTTTTTGATCAGCGTAAAGACCTTGCCCAGGGAAAGATCCTTACCGGAAATGGTCACTGTCTGGGATAGTGTCCGCGCCGAGACATGAAGACAGAAGACCAGCATAATAAAAGCAGTAGTTTTCATCACCATGATTAGTTTTTTGCCAGTGGTGAATGGAGACCCGGGAAAACCAGGTTCCAAACCTGGCAGCGTTTTGGTTAAGAAGCAGGGGGTATGGGATCCTCGTATGGTTCGGACAAATCCTTCCCTGCTACGGAAAGCAATTTTTTGCATACTTTCGCATTAGTTTTGGTTAAGAAAAAAGTTCTCCTAAGAAATTTTGGATCAGCCAAATCCTGTTTTGCCTTTGGGCAAAGCTGACCGTTGCGCCTAGTCCGCGTAACGGTTTTTTTATTGGCTCATCCGTTGTATCAGAACATAGTTATTATTCGACTTTGCCGTCAGGGCAACACTACCAGCCTCCTTCCGGTCTCTATTTTAAAATGTACGCCCACATCTTTTAGCGCATCGATTAGATCGGGCAGGTTGAAACTCCTGCTGATCTCCCCGAAAAATTTAATATCCGGGACGTCCTTCTCATATACCACGGTGATGTCGTACCAACGCTCTATCTGATTCATCACCTCTTTCAGAGAGGCTCCTTCAAAATTGAAAACTCCATTCTTCCAGGCCATCACTTTATCCAGATCCGCCGGCTGAACCGATATAGGTAAGCCAGAAGGATCGCTCTTCCGCATGACAGCCTGCTGACCGGGTTGTAAGATCGTTCCCGGCCGGTTGTATTTGGCACTCATTACCTTCACTTTCCCATCCAGTAAAGTGGCTTTCAGCTCTGCCTCATTATCGTAAGCGTTGATATTGAAATTTGTGCCCAGTACGTCAATCTCCTCCTGGTTATTGACATTTACCCGGAAAGGCATTTTCTTATTTTCGGCCACTTCGAAATAGACTTCGCCTGTCACCTGCACCCGGCGCTCCTTGCCGGAAAAGATCGTTGGGAACTGTATGGAGCTGGCAGCATTCAACCACACTTTTGTTCCATCCGGCAGCATTAATTGAAACTGCCGTCCTTTGGGAGTCGTCATTATATTGTACGTCATTTCACCCGTGGCCTTTTCGGTGGCATCATAGGCCAGCTGACCATTTTTCAATATCACCCGTGTACCATTTTGGGTAGCAATAATGCCATTTCCGAGGCTGTCCAGCACCAGGGGCGTTCCGTCTGCCAGGGTGAGGATCGCGCCCTGTTTACCCGGGCCTATATTAACCCCCTGTTGCAGATTCACCGGCGAATGCTGCCCGACATTCCTGAACCAGAACCAGGCGCCCGTGACCAGGATAAAAAGGACGGACGCAGCAGCCCACCACTGCCTGTATAAGGGTCGGATACGGTGAACGGATCGCGGCTGTAGTATAGCTGTTTCTCTTTTAGCCTTTTTCATAGCCTCGACAAATTGCAGATCACTATCCACTCCCGCTGACAAATCGGTAAAAGTTTCCGCATCCAGGAACTCACCGATAGTTTCCCTGATGATAACCAGGTTGGCTGGTTCCCGGGCGAGCGCTAAAAAGGATTGCAGCTCCGCCGGCGAGAGTTCCTCGCGGATAAATTTTTGCAGCAAGTCATTGAATGGAGACATCAATTCTCGTTTCATGAGCAGATAAGGTTATTGGGTTTATTGGTAAAATGAACAGATTTTCGGGCAAACCTGCCCAACCTGGTAAACCGGGCAAGCAAGCTCGGCAGGTGGTCCGCTTATACAGACACAGTATTAAAAGACAAGGACCCTAATGAAAGTGAAGAATTTTATAAAAAAACTAGCATCCAGAGAAAAACAATGGCTCCGTCGGCATATTTATCCAGGTAATTACGCAAGGATAAAATGGCGCTGACCATATAATTCTTTATGGTTCGCTGGGATAAGCCGGTAGCTTTGGCTATTTCCGCATGGCTAAGACCCTGAAAACGGCTGAGCCGGAAAACTTTCTGTTGCTGTGGGGTGAGTTGATTGATACCGTCCTCGATGATCTGGCTTGCATCTTTTAATTCCAGTTTTGCAGCCGGGTCGGACAAAGAATCTGCAAAATATTCCTGTAAATATTCGGAAAAAGGGTCGGTTAATATCCGCCCCCTCAATTTATTTAAGATCAGGTTCTTTGCTGCAGCCATCAGATAAGGCCGGAAGTCTTTTACATCGCCGAGTAAGGCTCTTTTCACCCAAAGTTGGGCAAACACATCCTGTGCAGCATCTTCCGCAAGCTCGGGCGCTTTTACAAAAATAAGCGCAACCGAATATACTCTTGGCCAATAGTGTTGGAACAACTGCTTATAGGCAGCCTCATCCCCTTTGGCAACCCTAAGAAGCAGGTCGCTTTCATTATTTAAAAAATTGCTTGACAACCTTTTTTGCTATTTTTCAGAACCTTACTTGCAAACTATATTAAAAAAACGAGAATAGGCAAAAAGGGTTTGTCATTTTTGCTACTATAGAGGCGATGGCCTCTATTTGTAATATATTTAATTAATCATACTATGTTGTCTTTTTGTTCTCTTTTCTCCTTGTATATAATTCGTTTACCTCCACAAGGTTAGTATACAATTATTTTATCTACCCAATGCTTGTATACAATTACTTTATCTCCCCAGCGATTTAATCCAGACGGCAATCTTACGTGCTTCTTCTACGGGAACCTGTGGCATGGGCGGCATCGGAGTTGAATAACCGGGCCAGTGTTCCGGTTTTGGATTACGGATCAATTGCGTCAACTCGTTTACACTGTATTTTCTTTTAGCCACATCAACATAGGCAGGACCCACCTGCCGTTTGTCAGGATTATGACAGGACAGACAGGTGTTTTTTAACAAGAGCGGTTTTATAGCATCATAGGAGGGTTTGGTAGCGGATACCGTAGTTCCTTTTATAGAGGCTCCCTTTTTTGCATCGGCACCTATAGCGGTCTTACCGGTTTTTGCCGAGTTGAAGGTGCTCACTCCGGTCATTGCCAGTTTTTGTCCTTCGGGAATATTGTTCAACGTATAATAAGCAGTCGGGTGAACTAAATTAAAATAGTTCTCTTTATCGCGGATGCCGCCAAGGGTAATCGTATGAATATAATATTTGCGCAGGTTACCCACCAGCAGCCTGGCTTTTAAACCATCTTCCGAAACCTTTACTCCGGAAATAGTACATTTTTCAGTGTTGACGGGAGGGCTGCCATAAACGCCCTGGTATTTATAAATAAAACTTTCAACAGCGTAGGAGGCGATATCCTCAGCTACCTTTTTATCCACCGGTTTGGTAAATTCGATTTCAAAACCATCGGGCATGGCACGGATGGCCCTCATTTCAAACGGGATTTTATTATTCCACACCAAACGCTGCAAACCCATGGTGGCTTCGCCTGCCGATCCCCAGCCCCGGTTGGTTTCGCCAATGGCCAGTGAACCATCGGACAACCAGGCCAGTCTTACGATACCCGATTGGAAACCACTGCGGAATGCCCAGGCCGCACCCTGGTATTCGCCATTGACCTTTTCCAGGAAAATGCGGTCAACCATGCTTTGTCCCTGGTCGCTAACCAGCAGCTGCCCGGCAAAGGGGCCAAATGCCGCTTCCGGGATTTTGACAATTTCGGCATTGGAGATGCCGAGAATGCCATGTGGCAGCCAAACAACCGGCAAGGTCAATTCAGGGATTTCTTTTTTTACTTCGAATTCAGTTCTGAATTTTTCTTTAACGATATCCTGTGGTTTAAAGGGCTGTCCGTCTTTATCGAATTCTATCCTCGGATTGTTTTTTGCAAAAAATTGTTCCTGCGTTAATTTTAGCGGCGAGTTTGGCAAATTTGTCCAGACCAGGCTTGCCGGATGACCCATAAAGGCTCCTTTTTTAACTGGCATGATACTGCCCGAACCAACCCAGTCGCCCTGGTTATCGCTATACCATAATTCTCCATCGATCAGGCTGATCCCGCAGGGGGAGCGCATCCCCGTGGCCCATGGGGTGACGGTGCCATCTTCTTTTATATTCAATGCCCATCCCCGGTAAGGCACAAAACTTTTGGGATGCCACCAATCCGACGGGAAACCAAGATTAAGGGTGACAAAAAATGAACCATCCGGCGCCAATTTTGGCCCGAAACTATACTCATGATAATTGCCGGATAACGGCCAGGCATAAATGGTTTCGAACACATCTGCCTTGCCGTCCATATTGGTATCTTCCAGTTTGGTCAATTCACCGCGCTGCGCAACGTATAAGGCGCCATCCTTCCAGGCAGCTCCAAGCACCTCGTGCAGACCCGATGCAAATTTGCGGAAGAACGGATGCTGGCTGGTTGGGTTCTCCACCATAAAAATATCTCCCCGGCGGGTGGTTACGGCAAGGGTGCCATTTGGCAAAGTACACAAACCGCCGACTTCCAATATAGTTCCTTCCGGTGCAGGCACTTTCATGATCTTGAAAAAATCATCCTCTTTAGGCGATTCGGCCTGGGCATAAGAGGGTTGAGCAGTATGTAAAAGAGCCGTAATCAGCAGGGCTGCCATTAATGCGCTTTTGTGTATCGTATGTTTCATTGTATAATTCATGAGCATGGTATAATACATTAAGGAGGGCTGCTTAAAAGATAATAGAATAGATTAATTTCTTCCGGATAGGGATGATGAGCTCCTGTTTGCCGCCGGTATTGCTGCCGGCATTCCGGATCAATGGTTTGGCGCCACCGGCATCTTCTATCCGGATATAATAGGATTTGCCATCTACAGTATACCATCCATTTCCGGAGTCCTCGATATTCTCCCCGGCCCCAAGATGGAAGAACAGATCATCAGCCGGGTTTTGCAGGGTTATCTCCCGGTGAAGGCCATGCCCGCCTTCGATAACTGTACTGGCATCGTTTACCAGGGAACCATATATGATATAACGGAAAGTTGGCTGGTCCGCCGTATTTAATATATATCCTTTGGGTCTGTAACCTGTGCCTGCAGTATCCTGGGACCATGCTGCCTGTTCGTTGGCCAATTTTAAAATGGCAGGGAGCGGTTTACCGAGGTACTGAACGGATCCGGCCGGACGGGAGGAGCCGTCGCCGCGTTCGTGCCACATGGGGGTGGCATCTAAAAATCCACCACGCCATAGTTGAACGATCATTCCTTTATCCAGATCATACGTATAATGGACCTGGTCTGTACTTCCCACATTTACACCATGCGTAACCCGGATACCTCCCGGCAGATCGGAGAAACTTCGCAAAATGGTATTGGAGCTGGCATTGATCAAAATAGGGTCGGTAAAGTCTTCCGGGGCTATATTGGCATCACTCAATAAATATTCACGGATGCCGGGGCCGGAAACGGTAAGTCCCAGCCCGGCCTTGGCCCAATCCGCCGTTTTGGAATAAAAGAGGTCGATGGCCTGTTCCCCGGGTGACAATTGTATTTTACCGGATCCTTTGTACTCCGATAAAGGCACGGCAACGGCACCATTGATTTTTAAAGAACCCTTCCCCCCAGGCGTACTTAATGTAAAGATATATTCACCGGCTTCCCGGATAGTTATATTACCTGTATAGCGGATCAAAAAATCATTGGTGAGTTTACCCTGGTTGGAGGATAACAAGGAAGAGCTTCCTTCCGTTTCGGCTTTTAGTTTTTTGTAATCAGGTTCCGTGGCGGACCCTCCCTTATATAGCTGGTATTTTAAGTTGGACAGCGCCGGATGAGGTTTGTCAAAACCTGTGATAATGATGTTTTTGAAGGCAACCGGACCATGATCTCCCTGGATACGCACAGGGCCTGCTGTGGTTTCTTTATTGTCTATGGCGCCACGGGTGGGGCCGGCAAGCTCTACATTATCCTGTATCAGCACACCGTTCAGCCAAACGTAAAGCACTTTTGCGTTGGCAGTCTTTTGACCCTTTGCATCAAATGCCGGAGCCTGGAAAGAGATCCGCAAATGTTGCCACAGACCTGGCGCCCTGCTGGCATTTTGCCTCGGTGCATGACCATCATACCCTTTTTGGCCCTCAGGCTTAGTATCATCCCAGCGTTCATAAATGCCGCCATTGTCTGCCGATTTTGGATGGACGTTACCCCAGCTATCCAGGAGTTGAATTTCATAACGGCCTTGTAAATAAATTCCTGAATTGGACCCTTTGGCCATCATATAATCCAGTTCGATATCGACATCACCGTAATTCGTTTTGGTAAACAGGTCCTTTGCACCTGTTTTGCCGGGCAGGTTAACCAATATACCTGCCCCTTCTTTAGGGCTTAATACATCGTCCTGACTAAGATCCGCCTGCACATCTGCCGCGAGCTTCCAGTTGGAGCCTGGCTCCTGGAAAAAAGAAAGGTCTTTCAGCGGGAGGGTAGTTTGTGCGATAAGTGATTGAAAACTAATCAAATAAGCAAGTAAAGCAAACAGCCTTTTTTGGGGCAGGTTGATACGGGGATAATTGAAACAAGCCATTCGTTTTAAATTATATGAGTTATAGGTGTAAAGGCAAACCTTTAGCGGGCATAAATTTAGTGAAAAATGCAATCGGTTGCATGATGAATTTTTAGCCGATTCTGTCAAGAGGAGTGCTGCAGATCTAAAAATTATTTTACAGATAACTGAGCCACCATTTGTCTTTATTGTTTTGTTTATACCGGTCGAATTTTTTGCATACCGGATAAAGCAAACCAATTATTCCTATCCAAATCAGGTAGACAATGGCAAGGTTGAAACCAAAACCCTTAAGAGCCTCAACCCTCGACGGCATAGAGGGCAAAATCATTTTTTGCCAGCCAAAGCCCGTTAACCCTGCAACTATCATGGCTATAAAATGAATGAGATAGATGTGTAAGATGTAAAAGAAAAATGGCACCCGCCCAAATACACAAAAGAAATCCACCACTCTCCCCTTTAGATTTTCCGCATTTGCCAGGAATAACAAGGATACTCCTAAGGTCAATAACAAATAGGAGAGAGACGGCGGATATTTGGTTAAATTTAAAAAGGAGATCAGGTTTTGCGTAAAATTTCCATAGTCTTTCCAGGGTAAAAGATTGCCATAAATATTTGTCGCTCTGAGGATCAATAGGAGCACAATGGCAGCAATCCCGATGCTATTGAATATTTTTTTCCTTCTTAACGGGTCAAAGGATTTGTCATAAAAGGAGCCAAAACAATAGCCCAATGACATTACCGCCACCCAGGGTATTATGGAATAACCTGCCGCAATTGAATGCCCGGGAATTATTTCAAAACGTTTTCGCTCATGGATAAACGACCATAAAATGCTGCCTTCGAAATGGATGCTATCCAGCAAATTATGTCCGAAGATCAGTACACAACTAAAAAGGATGAGATACCTATGGGGAAGATGTATCAATCCTGCTAAAAAAATCATACTTATTCCTAAAACCCAAATCACCTGAAAAACAATATCCCGGAAATGAATATCAAAATGCCATCCGAAATTCATAAGTATAAGCTCCATAAAAACCAACCAAAGACCACGTTTTAGCAGAAAGCCGGATAGTTCGTTAAGATTTTTCCTTTTACCCACCATAAAGGCGGAAAGCCCCGCAAGAAAACTAAATGCCGGGGCACAGAAATTTGTTATAAACCTGGTGAAATAAATGGGCAAGGTGGTTTGGCCCGGATCGGTCGGGTCGAAGAAAAAAGAAGAGTAATGAAAATAATCTCTTATATGGTCAAGGGCCATTATTACGATAACAATACCCTTTAAAAGATCGAGCGATTCAATCCTGTATTTTGTCAAAGATGCCATAGAGTAGGATTATCAAAGGGTGAACTTATAGGTAGCATCACTGGCGTTTCGATATTAGTTAAAGATATTCAATTGGTAGTCTGGTATAGTTCAAATATACAAAATGGAATTAAAAATGGGTTCATTTGTCCAATTCCCGCCGTTTCGATCCCCATTTAGGGTAGATAAACAAAAATCTACTAAAAAATCTACCAATTATGACAACTGGAAAGGATCAGCAAGTAGCTGGAAAACCAAGCAAACAAGTGGACGAAGTACGCAAATATTGGCTGGAGAGTGCTGCTGCTGCGCCTAATCATGAATCCCTGGACGCGGCGCGTGACTTTGGTGAAAACTGGCAACGTCTTACCGCAGAGCCAGGTGGTGTGGACTACATCGAGACCGATGCAGGTGGTGTAGAGGCCATGTGGGCAGTTCCGAAAGGATGCACAGCCGACCGCGTGATCCTGTGTTTTCATGGCGGAGGGTTTTTCAGCGGCTCGATGTACACACATAGAAAGCTCTTCGGTCATTTTGCCAAGGCTATTGGCTGCCGGGCATTGATTTTAAATTATAGCCGCAGTCCTGAACACCAGTATCCGACCCAGGTGAATGAAGCATTGGCCGCCTACAAATGGCTGCTGGACCAGGGTATCGGAGCAAAACATATAGCCTTTGCCGGAGATTCGGCTGGCGGCAACCTTTCCATCACGACTTTATTGCTTGCCCGTGACAAAGGATTGCCTTTGCCGGCTGCAGGTATGCCCTTCGGTGCCTGGTTGGATATGGAGGGAAGCGGGGAATCCTATGTGTATAATGCCGGTAAAGATGCCCTTTTTACAGCAGCATGGATAAGCCAAATGGCGGGCATGTTTGTCGGAGAAAAAGGCAACCCCAAAGACCCATACGCAAGCCCGGTCTACGCCGACCTCACGGGTCTTCCTCCGGTTTATTTGCAGGCTGGCGGCGATGAAATGCTGTTGGATGACAGCACTTTGTTTGCGGAACGTGCCAGAAAAGCCGGCATTGATGTTAGCTTTGATATTTTCCCCGGTATGCAGCATACTTTCCATATGGCTGCCGGCCGTGCCCCCGAATCAAACGAGGCTATTGCCAGATATGCCAAATGGGTAAAACCTAAACTCGGGCTGGCTTAATTGAATTCCTTAAATTTGTTATAAGTAAAATACTATGGAAGAATTTGCACTCGTCTTCAGGCATCTGGCAGGAGATTGCCTGCCCTCCCCGGAACAGCTGAAAGCAAACCTGCCTTTATGGGATGATTGGGCTGCCGGCATTGCGGCTCAGGGGAAATTTGTCACTACCAGGCGCCTTTCCTTTGACGGAAAGGTCCTGAAGGCCAGCGGGGTCGTATCAGATGGCCCTTTTGTAGAGCTCAAGGAACAATTAGGCGGGTTCATGATCGTCAGGGCAGAAAATATAGACGAGGCTATCACCCTTGCGCATGGTTGTCCTATATTCGATATCGGAGGCAATGTGGAAGTCAGACCTTTTGTAGGAAATAATAAGGCCATCATTGCTATGGAAAATGAAAAATGACCCCGATATAATAGCAAGATTATTCCGAAATGAATTCTCAAAAATGGTTGCTGTAATAAGCAACCTTTTTGGCTTACAGCATCTTGACATTGCCGAGGACATCGTTAGCGAAACTTTTTTACTGGCAGCCGAAACATGGGCTACCAAAGAAATGCCGGAGAACCCCTCGGCATGGCTTTATACAGTAGCCAAACATCAAACATCCCATTATTTCAAGCGTAATAAGATTTTTAACAGGAAAGTAGTTCCCATACTAATGACCGGTCAGGAAGATCCGCTTCAGCCGGAGGATCCTGATTTTTCCGACGGGAATATCATGGATAGCCAGCTGAAGATGTTATTCGCCATCTGCAACCCGGCCATCGTAAGCGAAGCCCAGATCGGGCTGGCATTACGCATCCTTTGCGGTTTTGGGATCGATGAGATCGCAGAAGCTTTCTTAACGAATAAAGAGACGATCAACAAGAGGCTGTTCCGGGCTAAGGAGAAACTAAGAAAGGAAAACGTGCCGCTGGAAATGCCACAGGGGCCGGAAATCAACAACCGTCTCGATAATGTATTACACATCATTTATCTGCTTTTTAATGAAGGCTATTATTCCAAAACAAAAAATGAAACGCTGAGGAAGGATCTATGTGTAGAGGCCCTACATTTGGGGGTGCTCCTGACGCGTTTTGAAAAGACAAATCTCCCCCGGACAAATGCCTTGATTGCGCTGATCTGTTATCACTCTTCCCGGTTTAAGGCCAGGCAGGCTACTGACAATTCCCAGATCCTTTATGAGAACCAGGATAAGGAACTATGGGATGACAACCTGATTAGTAAAGGCGATTTTTTTTTAGCCCTTTCGGCGCAGGGCGACGAAATGACTTCTTATCATTTGGAAGCCAGGATCGCATATTGGCATTCCCAAAAAAACGATCCCCCGGAAAAATGGGATAAAATCCTGAAGTTGTACAATGAACTGCTCCAGATTAATTATTCACCGAGCGTTGCGCTGAACCGAACCTATGCCTTATATAAAGCCAAAGGTGCCACACTTGCCCTGATCGAAGCCGAGAAGCTGAAGCTGGATAACAGTCATTTCTATTTTACGCTGCTTGGAGAACTACAAAAAAACCTCGGTCATAAAAATGCCAAAACCAGTTTTCAAAAAGCGTATGGGTTGGCTATCACGCAAAATGACAAGGAAATCCTCCTACAAAAAATAAACAGCCTCTAGTTTTCTTTAGTTTCCTTTAATTTCATCACCCTGCTTTTCCAGATGCGGACAATATCCTATACAAAGCAATTAATCTTTCCAGATGCGGAATTCGAACGGCCGCTGGAGGATCATTCGATAACACAATTAAATTCCTCTCCACAAAATGAGGAACATCCACTATTAGTTCACCAGGCCCCAATTGAACCGTTTTCGGAAAAGAACATGTCCCGAAAAAACTGCGTAATTCGGCAAGCGAAGGTTCATCGTCGGTAATTTCCATAATTCAGTAATTAATTATTCTCCAATTCTATTATTCTTTTTTATTCCGATACTTTCCCCAATCACTGGGTTTCCCTGGCTCCAAAACCGCAGCAGGTGGAATATCACTAAACTCCTGCGAATTAGTAGCGCCCTTTTTTCCAGCTTCCTGTTTTAAATATACCTGATAATCGGCAGACCGCTTGCTGATCTGCACACAATCAAAATCCTTGACCGCCTCCGCCCATTTTTCCCGGCTCTTAATATCCAGCATATGCCAAACCTTGTCAATATCAGTTTCCTTTAAATATCGAATAACCGAGATCTCCCTTGGGGTCCCGGGATAGGAGGTGGGTCTCAATAAGACCATTATTTTGTAAAAAGGCATGGACGGTCAGGTTGTTGTGTCTGGTAAAAGTAAGGAATACTAATAAATTTAGCAAAACTCATTTATGCACCACATAAATGGCTATTTCAAGGATCTTAACTGCTTTATCAACCTTCTTTATGGCTTTATCAAGCCTCCTGGTGGGCGGCGTGTTTATGGTATTCGTCGATCAGCCTTCTTTGCATATCGAAAGGAACGGGCGAATATTCGTGGAGCTGCATTCTGAACTTGGCGCGGCCCTGTGAAATAGACCGGAGCGAAGAGGAATAATCATGTAATTCGGCCAGGGGTACCCGGGAGATGATCTTGGTGAAATGTCCTTCTGTATCCATGCCTTCGATGATGGCCCGGCGGGTTTGCAGATCGCTGATAATGCCACCGGTCTGGTCATCCGGGCAAAGCACGGTAACCGTATAAATGGGTTCCAGGATTTGTGGGTCTGCCTGTTGGAAGGCCTGCTTGAAAGCCATCAGACCGGCTATTTTAAAGGAAAGGTCATTGGAGTCCACCGGGTGCATTTTTCCATCATATACGATCACCCGTACATCCCGTACATAGGATCCCGTGAGTGGCCCTTCGTGCATTTTTTCCATAACGCCTTTGAGAATGGAAGGTAGAAAACGTTGGTCGATAGCGCCTCCTACGATACAGTTCAGGAAAATCAGCTTTCCTCCCCATTGCAGGGGAAATTCTTCCCGGCCTCTTACGGAAAGCCCTTTTGGATCGGGCATCCCTTCATACCAGGGTTCTACCTGCATATAGACTTCACCGAACTGACCGGCACCGCCAGATTGTTTTTTATGGCGGTAACTGGATTGTACCGGTTTGCGGATCGTCTCCCTATAGGGAATGCGGGGTCTGCTGAATTGAACATGGAGATTTCGGGAAATATGTTCCAGTTTCCATTTGATAACGGATAAATGCAGCTCACCCTGACAATGAATCAGCGTTTGTTTTAATTCCTGGGATACTTCCACGATCACCGTGGGATCCTCCTCCTGTACCTGGTGCAGGGCCAGCGATAGTTTCTCTTCGTCTCCTTTCTGTGTAGACTCGATGGCAATGGTCATCAACGGAGAAGGAAAATCAATGGGTTGCAGTTCGAGATTCTTACCCCTTATATGGAGCGTATTATTTACATGGGTATGTTTCAGTTTGACAGTAGCGCCGATATCTCCGGCGAGTAATTCGTTTACGGCGGTGCGTTTGCTGCCTTCTACAACAAATAGCTGGTTGAATCTTTCGGTTACGCCATTGGATTCGTTCACCAATTCCATTCCCGATTTCATGGTTCCGGAGTAAACTTTGAAGAAGGACATATCTCCGATATGGGCTTCCGAGATGGTTTTGTAAATAAAAATACAGACCGGACCGTCGGCATCGCAGGGAAGGGATTGCCCCGAAAGTGTTTGTTGTGGCGGGGCGTCGGCGGGGCCAGGGCAGACATTATCGATAAAGCCCATGATCCGCCCGCTTCCCATATTCTTTTGAGCGGATAGACAGAACAGGGGGAATAGGTCGTGATTGATCATGGCTTTTTTTAAGCCTGCCCTCATTTCATCTTCATTCAGTTCTCCTTTGTCAAAATATTTTTCCATCAGGGATTCATCATTGCCCGCAATGGCTTCGATCAGTTCTTTATGCAGCTGGTCTGCTTTTTCCCTTTCTGCATCCGGGATAGGGAGCTTTTCGGGTTTGCCCCCCACTTCCGGGAATTTATAGAGCGTCATATGCAGGACATCGATAATGGCATTAAACCCTAGTCCCTGGTTAAGGGGATATTGGACGACGACAACTCCCGTTCCAAAATGATCGGCGGCTTGTGCAGCCGTCTTGTCAAAATCTGCCTTATCCTGATCTAACTTATTGACAGCCAATATTATTGGTGTTCTAAATTGCTCCGTATATTCCCAGATAATATCCGTTCCTACCTCTACCCCAAAACTGGCATTCAGGAGCACGACCCCGGTATCGGCAACGCGGAGGGCCGAAAGCATCTCTCCCACAAAATCGTCATATCCCGGCGTGTCCAGGATATTGATCTTATAGCCGCGCCATTGGGTATGCAAAAGCTTGGAAAAAACGGAATTTCCCCGATGTTGCTCCAATTCGTAAAAATCACTGACGGTATTTTTTTCCTCGATGGTTCCGCGGCGGTTGATCAGTCCTGCTTCGAAGAGCATACATTCCGCGAGTGTCGTCTTGCCACAGCCGGCATGGCCCAACAGGACTATATTCTTGACGTGAGAGGTGTCGAAGTTAGCCATGGCAAGCGAATTTGATATTAAGTTACAAAAACAGGCTTGCAATCGGAAATCAATTTTACCAGCTGCCCCAGGGGCTGGCCTGCTGTTTAAACTGTTTACTTTTGACCGTTTATAGACTAAAACGGTTTGGTGTCTTCATCCTTTTTTTCTAACTTCGCCGCCGTTTCGGGGCTTCCGGCTACCTATTAGTAGGAGCGGAGTCAAGTCGGAGACCGTAAACAAAACATCAGGCCCGGTAGCTCAGCTGAATAGAGCACAAACCTTCTAAGTTTGGGGTCATTGGTTTGAATCCAATCCGGGTCACAAAAGGCATCTCAGAAAGGTGCCTTTTTTCATTGAAACCCTCACCCGGAGTGGATCTTGGCAGATTTTACCTAACTTTCTTCATCGATTTAATTTAAACGTAACTAATTGATTTGGCGCCTAATTCGGGGACCCCTATGGGGGCCTCAATTGATAGGCCCCCATGAATTCTAGATGGCTTTCTACTTCTCTTGAATTTTATTTTTAAAACATTAAAAGTGAAACCTATGTACGTTAATCAAAGTGTGTTTATTCTTTTTTACGTCAAACGTAAAAAAATGACCGCTGACGGGAAAGCCCCCGTCTATGTGCGCCTGACTATTGACGGATTACAGGAAGAAATGTCGCTAGGTATCAAAATCCATCCCGACCACTGGGATAACTCTCAAAAAACCGTATTGCCTGGTGATCCGGCTCATAAAGCGCTTAATAAAAAGATTGGCCATGTTAAGGTAGACCTGGATAGGCATTTTGACCTTGTCCAGGCGCAGCGGGAAATTGCTACTCCTCAGGCAGTATTTGCCGCATACAAAATGCCTCGACGGGTAGAGAAGGCCAAGGAGGAGAAAATAAGGAATTTGGCCTTTAGCGAATCTCTGGACAAGTTGATCGGGGAGTACCTGGGGTATTATAGTAAGTATGTCGATGCTTATAAACACGGACGAATCCCTGCCCAAACAAGGAAGGAGCTATTGGAGCGTGAAAAAAAGAGGTTGGACCAGGCAATTGAGAAAATGGCAAAGGAGGCAGCAGTAATTTTTGATGATAAATCCTGGACTAAAACTCTTATGCTTGCAGTGGACGAGCATCTGTTACATTTTTTACAGTTGGCCGCGGTGGGGCACCGTTCGCCTAATACTCTTGAAAAAATGTTCGGGCGAAAACGCCGGTTTATCGAATTCTTAGAATATCGCTATAAGTCTATCGATATTCCTTTGCACCAACTCGAATTTAGGTTTTTGGATCAACTGAAGAATTTTTGCATGGTTCAAAAAAAGGTGATTGAAAACACCGCCATGAAATTTGCTCAATGTATTAAGGAGATCATCGATAGGTGTGTATCGAATAGTTGGATGACCGCCAATATTTTTACATCTTTCACTTGCACATACATTGATCCCCATCACGATTGGCTAACTATGAAGGAATTGGAAAAATTACTCGATACAGAATTTGAAAACCCAAAGTTGAATGTCATCCGGGATATTTTCATTTTTAGCAGTTTCACTGGCCTTTCTTATCAAGAAATATATACTTTGGGGCCGGCTGATATTATTACTGGAATCGATGGAAAGAAGTGGGTTAATAAAAGTAGGCAGAAAACAAATGGTGATGAGACACTGCCGCTCCTACCACTACCTTTAGAGCTGATTGACAAATACAGAAATCACTCGGTATGTATTGCCAGGAATAAGCTTTTTCCGGTACCCACCAACCCGGAATACAATCGGTGTCTTAAAGTTATTGCTGATTTATCGGGCATTAAGATAGTGTTACGTACCCATAAAGCCCGCTTTTTCTTTGCCAATGAGGTAGCTTATAACAATGGTGTTCCGCTTAAAACTATTGGAAGAATGCTTGGCCAAAAATCTGTCAAATCTACTGAAATATATGTCCGGGCCAATCGTACGGCTATTAGTGAAAGTATGGAGACGGTCGAGAAAAAGTTGTTTAATGAAGATGGAAGTCTTAAAAGCGGAAAAACACCGCCCCTGGCTATGGGTAAGGTTATTTCTTTAAAGAGTGTCAGATAGGACGAACTGTATTCGTAATGGGGGGCGATTTTATAATCAGACTCCCTAATTTTATTATCTGGCTTTGCTAATTGTGTTAGTATTTCCGACATTTATTCACAAATAATCCACTTATAATAAAATATTTGCATAAATCCGTAGAAAGTTTATATTTTTGATATTATACAGTATTATACAGGTCGTATTATGAGTGAAGAAGATTTAGGTATTAAAGCGAAAGAGGCGTTGAAGCATATCCGCAACTGGTTAATGCATTACGGAAAGGTACCTTCTATTAGGGACTTAATGAATGAAATGGGCTATAAATCTCCTCGTTCAGCCATGCTTTTAATGGCAGAGCTTGAAAAATCAGGCTTTTTGAAGAAAAAGCCTGACAGTAGTTTTCAAATGATACGAGATCTGGAAACAGAAACAATGGCCAGGACTGTTAGTGTTCCTCTTGTTGGAAACGTGACCTGCGGAATGCCCATGCTTGCAGAAGAGAACATCGAAGCGATGATCTCGGTTTCAACCTCATTGGCCCGCACTGGGGCTAAATATTTTTTATTGCGCGCGGTTGGTGATTCAATGGATAAAGCAGGAATAAATGAGGGGGATTTAATTTTAGTTATGCAACAGCCGGTCGCCAATAATGGCCAAAATGTAGTAGCACTTATTGATGGCGAAGCGACAGTGAAAGAGTATCAACACAGAGGTGATTTTGTTACTCTTTTACCAAAGTCTAGTAATAATAGCCATCAACCTATAATTCTTACAAGAAACTTTCAAATTCAAGGAATTGTAGTGGCAACAATTCCCAAATAGTTAATCCAAAATTGATTATATGACTAATTAATATTTAGAGGTTTAAAGGACAAAGGAATGAAATATTTAAGACAAGGCGTTAGAGTCTAATGATTCAGTGGGTTGGTAAAATTAAACAGAAACATTGAACGGAAGTATGCTATCATTTCTAATAATGAAAAATCAATAATTTACGGGCTAAAAAATAAATAGTATGGCTTATTTAGGAACTAAAGAATTAGTAGAATTATTGCCAAAATGTATTGATCCGTTCAAGTCGGAACGAATCGATAATGTCGCTTATGGATTGAGTTTGGGCGCTGAAGTTTACTTAACTGATTCTTCTACAGGTAAGAAAGAGATTCTCGATGATGGGAACTCTCAGGTTGTTATAAAGCCAGGCCAATTTGCTTTACTTTTAACGGGTGAAACCGTAACTATACCAAACGATATTCTTGCTTTTATTTCAATAAAATTTAGTCAAAAAATAAAAGGGCTTGTTAATGTTTCTGGTTTTCATGTAGATCCTGGATTCGTAGGTAAAATTATTTTCTCTGTATATAATGCTGGACCTGCTACAATAGTGTTGGATAAAGGTGAACCATATTTCATGATATGGTTTAGTAAACTGACGAGTAGCTCAACACCGTATGCAGGTAAACATAAAAACCAGCAAGGGATATCCGCTGACAATATAAGTTTATTAAAAGGGGAATTAGCGTCGCCTAATGTTTTATTAGAAAGAATCAAATCTAATGAATCATTACTTACTAATTTAAAATGGGCAGCAGGTATTTTAATTGGAATTGGCATTACTCTTTCTTTAAATTCATTATGGAATACTTCTAAATTTAATGAAGGATATAATATTGCAATCAAAGAAAAGCGATTAACGGAAAACATTGATAGCGCCTTAAGAAGTTATAAGATTGATAGCTTGGTGTCATTCAAAATAGATAGTGTTCTTAAAACTAGAATCCATCAAAATGATACAACAAAAAGCAAATAGTTTCGATTTCTTCGATGCAGGATGCCCAGTGAATGAACAAATTCCCCGTTCTTTTTCTGTTTCATTCAAAGAAGTTGGTTTGGGTAAAAAAGGTGAAGTAAGGGTTGTATTGAACGACAGCAAACAGGTAGGTGATATTATTAATGATAATTCCCACAAGGGCGATTTCTATCGGTACCATGATATTTTTCACTACACTTTTGCAACTCTGCTCGGGTGGTCTCCTTGTACAAGAGCGATGATGAAATGCAAAAGAAAAAGTGATGAGATTCTTGATGAGATTGAAGATGGGGCAAGAGCGACAATTACTGAAGAGGCATTATCAATGGTTATATTTAATGAAGCTAAACGGAAAGGTTTTTTTAGGAATAACAATAAGGTGTCGAAATCAACTTTGCGAATAATAAAAGAAATGACCGAGCCTTTTGAAGTGAAAATTAGAAATTCAAAAGATTGGGAAAATGCGATTTTGAGTGCATATGAAGTCTTTAGGTTTTTAATTGATAATAAGGGGGGCAGAGTTGAGTTTAATGCTCTTAAAAGAGAAATAAATTATTTTTCCTTGAATTAAATAAATTTAAAATCACATCAAAAAAAGCCGGCACAATCGCTGGCTTTTAATTTAATAAGCAGAATGAGGAACAAATCGGTAGCGATATTGAATAAAAAAAGGGTACCAAAACCAGGTAAAGTTTTTGATACATATTGGAGATTTGCTGCAAAAAGGCAGGATATTTTTTTTAATAAAATAGAAGAGAAAAGTTATCCTTGGACAGATGATGATATATTAAGAAAACACAAATTTACCAACGCCTATAGAGCCTCTGATAGGGTGAGTCAGTATCTTATAAAGAATGTTATTTACAAGGGTGATCAAAGTTTTGAAGAGGTGTTTTTTAGAACGCTACTCTTTAAAACGTTTAATAAGATAGATTCATGGATATTATTTCATAATGAAATCGGGGAGATAACTATCAAGGATTTTAGCCTCGATAGATTCTCGAAAATTTTATTTGAAGCAATTGACGCAGGTGAAACAATCTATTCTGGTGCGTATATCATGGCATCAGGCAAAAGCAAATTTGGCTACGAAAGGAAATTTCAGAATCATCTCTGTCTTATCGAAATGATGATTAAGGAAAAGTTGCCAAAAAAGGTATTAAAAGCTAAATCTTTGGAAGCTATTTTTAAACTCCTTAACTCATATCCAACTATTGGTAATTTCCTTGCTTATCAATATACTATTGATTTAAATTATTCAGCATTATTGACGTTTAGTGAAATGGATTATGTAATGCCTGGCCCGGGTGCAAAAGATGGAATCAGAAAGTGCTTTACAGATTATGGTGACTATAGTGAAATAGAAATTGTAAAATATGTAACAGAAATCCAAGAGCAAGAATTTGAAAGATTAGGGCTTAAATTCAAGGACCTTTGGGGAAGGACACTTCAGCTTATTGACTGTCAAAACCTTTTCTGTGAGGTTGATAAATATGCAAGAGTATTACATCCAGATGTAAATGGAATATCAAATCGAACAAGGATTAAACAACTATACGTTCCCAATAAAGAGCAGTTTGAATACTGGTACCCTCCTAAATGGGGCATTAACTCAAAAATCGAAAACGATGGGAAAGGAAAAAAACGTGTTCATTAGTCATTATAATAAAGATGATGAACATATTCAAAATCTGAAGGACTTATTAGCTAAAAAAGGGTATACACTTAAAAACGGTTCAATTGATAGCACAAAGCCCAATAGAGTAGTTAGTGCTGAGGCTATCAAAAGGCTTTTGCGATTAAGAATAAACTGGGCCGGAACATTTATTTGTCTAATAGGAAAAGATACACATACAAGACCGTGGGTTAATTGGGAAATAGAACAAGCTAAAATAAAAGGAAAATTTATTATTGGTGTGAAAGTATTTGGTGAAGGGGATGCAACAGTTCCGGAGAGTTTTGAAAAATATGGAGATTGCCTCACAGGCTGGAATTCGGATAAGATTATAGATGCGTTAGAAGGCAATGACATTGGCTGGTCTGATTCAAATAGTGCTACAAACGCATCTTCATATAGTGTCATTACAGTTTCCTGCAAATGATAAATATTGCCTGATTATTATTCATATAAAATTGTTAGAGATTATGGATTTGCTCCTAATCCTTTCCATGGTATTTGCACATTGGCTACTTGCAAACCACATGTAAGACTTAAAGCAAATATAGGTGACTGGATTATTGGTTCGGGAGCAAAGACAACTAAATTGGAAGGAAGAGTAATATATATAATGCTGATTTCAGACAAAGTGTCTTTTGAAGAATATTCGCAAAATAAAAAATATTTCCCTAAAAAGCCAATAACACCTGGTGGTTTAAAGCGTATTCATGGAGATAATATTTATTTTAAAGGCGAGAATAACATCTGGAATCAATTGCCATCCCAACACAGTAATCCCGACTTTTCAGCAAATATAAAACATATGAAAAATGATTTAAGTGGCAAATATGTGCTGATAAGTGACTATTTCTTTTATTTTGGGAATAATCATTTTTTGCCACCTCATGAATATAAACAGGTTTGTTCAGATATCAGAGATTATCGTAAAATCAAGAATAAGCCGATGGCAGAATCTTTTATTCGTTTCGTTGAAAAAAATTATCAGCTAGGTGTGATTGGAGACCCGATCAACTGGATAGAATACTATCAGAGATCACTTTTTTAACCTTTGGATTAAGATAATAAATATGACAGCAACTAACCGTTTTTATTCTCAAACTAAGTTTAATTCAAGGGCAGAAGCAATTTCTAGCGGCGTGAAATGTATATTTATATCGTATCAGAAGTCCGATAAAGAGCAAGCAAAGAAAGTTGCAGAGTTTTTACAAAATGCTGGCATAGAGGTATACTTGGATTTAAATGACACGGAATTACGCATACACCATCAAAGTAATGATCCAAAAAAAGTTACTGCCGCCATTTGTTGTGGCGTCAATAATAGTAGTCATATGTTGGTCCTAGTTTCACCCAATACAATTCACTCAACTTGGGTGCCCTTTGAAATTGGCTATGGATATGAAAAAACAGATTTGAGAGTACTGTGTTTAAAGGGAATACGCCAGGGACAATTGCCTGAATATGTGAGAACCGCACCTGTTATCAGAGATATATATGATTTTAATGGCATGGTAGCTAGTTTTACGGGAAGATCAAAAAGCATATTACTCGAAACCAAAATGATGAGCGATTATACAAGCACTAACAACCCATTAGCTGGAGTTATGGATAACATAATTAACGACCAATATTAATATTACAACATGCTAGATAAAAACAGATTGAAATATCCGCTTTCTATTTTTATTGTATGGCATCCTTTATTTTCGCATGGTAAAGATCTTGCCAATAGTCTTTATAATACTTTTTGTAGAGATATCAAACAGCCGCTTTCCCGGGGATTGGCTATTCCAATGTATTATCGCTCAAATGCTTCTGACGATACTAAAATGCCAATTCCAATTAATGCCACCAATGCAACCCGTAATGCTATTATTTTATTGGTGGATCAACAATACTTTGTTGATGAGAATTATAGAAGATATACTGAAATATTAGCTAAACAAATTGGTGACAGTTCAAGGATATATCCTGTGGCGCTATGTAACGAAGCTTATGAATTAGGCTGCGGGACAACTTCATTGCAGTTTATAAGAGCTTATAAAGGCGATTTGTCAGAAAAGGGAAACTTTGAGTTTTCGGATGCACAAATCAAAACTTCTTTACTTCATGATTGTGCCAGATTGTTAATGAATTTTCAACCTGTCTGGCTGGATAAGCAACATGACATTAATAATTCTCCTGTTACACTTTTTTTAAGCCATGCAAAAAAAGACGGAGTTGAGACAACTAAGAGATTCAAAAGATTTATTGATGGAGAGCTAAAACTGAATGTTTTTTTTGATACTGTAGATATCGCAGATGGGTATGAGTTTGAACAGCAAATTGAGGAAAGTATAAAAAAATCTGCTTTAATCGTTTTTCATACGGATGAATATTCGGCAAGAGAATGGTGCAGAATCGAAGTGCTTGTTGCTAAACGTAATAAATGTCCTATTGTAGTAGTGCATAATATTCAGAATGGCGAAAAGAGAGCCTTCCCTTACTTGGGCAATACTCCTACTATAACTCTTTATGGAGAAGAAATGAAAAACTTTAATGAGATAGTAAATCTTACATTGTACCAAGTACTTAATAACCTGTTTCAACGTGAATTGCTTGAATCATTTTACCAACAATATGAAATGAAAGATTTAGAATTTATCACTATTACTTCACCACCCGAGTTGTTTAATTATATTGACATATATAAAAAAATGAAAGAAGGAAATAAAAAGCTGATTGTGCTATACCCCGATCCGCCTTTGGGCGCGGAGGAACTTAAGGTTTTAAATGAAATTGATGGAAACATAATATTTATTACGCCAATTCATTTGCCGACACTCTAATTGTTATGGAAGAAGCGAAAATAAATATATCCGGTATATCAGAAAATTTATCTGATATAATTGCTGAAGGAACTATAAACGAACAAGTGAAAATTAAAAATAATTTGCTGCACGATAAGCAAATTGCTATTTCAGTTTCAGAAAGCGAAGAAATTGATTTCTTAGGATTATCTGATCACCATATTATTGACATATCTGTTGAATTAGCAAGATACCTTTTTGCGAATGGAGCAAAACTGCTATATGGCGGTGATTTACGGAATGGAGGCTTTACAGAAATATTTTCAGATCTGTCCTATCAATATAAATTTTTAAAGGATAAAGAATTTCGCTTTGTTAATTACTTCCCTTTTCCAACTTCCAGACAAATAACCTTACCAATAAAGGCAGATTTTCGTAAAAAGCAGATTGAAGTTAAGATATTAGACATTCCTGAACATATTAATGGCATTGATCAGGAGAGGGAATATGTTCCAGCTAATTTTGAAGATCGCTACATAATAGCTGAGTGCTTGACTGACATGCGTTTGAAAATGGCACAGGAAAGTAACGCAAGAATTATATTGGGAGGGCGCCAAACTGGTTTTGATGGTTATTATCCGGGCATTGTTGAAGAGGCGTACTGCACGTTAAAGGCAGATAAGCCTTTATATATTATTGGCGGTTTTGGCGGTGCAGCAAAATCAATTATATCACTTATTGGTGGTGCTAGCCCAGAGCAGCTTACAAATGAATTTCAATTCCGGTTAGAGCAAAATAGTCATTTCAAAGAATACATAGACAAAAAGGGTGTTGTGCCGTATGACTATTCCAGATTAACAGGCTTTTTCCAGCAATACGATATAAAATCCATTTCAGAATTAAATGGACTTTCCATGAAAGAAAATGAAATCCTTTTTGAGAGCACCAATATTCACGAGATAATTTTTATCCTGATTAAGGGATTAAAACGAATATTTGATAAATAAACAAATATGTTGATCTATAAATTAAATATTCTCAATTTCAGAGGAATCAAGTCTGCTGAAATATACCTGAAAGATCATAGTGTATTATTAGGAGCCAATAATGTAGGTAAAAGCACGATTATTGATGCTATAGGATTATTGCTGGGGAAAGATAAACTGGTACGAAACCTGAACGATTATGATTTTTTCGGAGGAAACCCTAAGCCAGCTGACAGGATTATAATTAAAGGACTACTCGGGGGCTTTGCTTCCAATGATTCTTTAAAACATCCGGAATGGTTTAATGATAATCACGGAGGCACTCCAACTTGGTTCAACCCTATAACGAAGGAATGTAAATACAGCGATTTTGAAGAAGGTTTTACATTATGTATTGAAATTGCCTTTTCTGCGAGGTTTGACGAAGATGATTTAGAATTTAATGCCATTAGATACTTTGTGGATGGAGAAGGAGACGCATTTGAAGAGGAAAGTAATATTAAGAAAATGTCGTCGGGTCATATTAAAGAACTGGGGTTTTTTCTTTTGCCATCTAATCGAACATGGGAGCGAATCATATCGTTTGGCTCCGAATTGTTCAGAAAGGTCATTAAATTTCAGGACGCTGTCCCAGGTAGAACCGTGGTGAAGCTGCGCGATGAATTACGAAACACAGAAGAAAGGATCGAAAAACAAGAGCCACTTGCTGGTATAGTTAAAAGAATTAATCATGAGCTAGAAGGTTTCATTGGTGAAAAGGAAACGGGATTGAATTTTTTGCCTACAGCTGGGGATATTGAAAGTATACTTCATTGCCTCACCCCTTACTTGCCCGGAAAGAAAAATACAAATCTACCGCTTGGCCGTCATGGTTCGGGAGTAATTTCCCTGCAAACATTATTATTGTTGCTGGAATTCGGCAAGTTTCGGCAGCAACAGAAAGAAAATTTTATATTGGCTGCGGAAGAACCAGAATTACATTTACAGCCAAGTCTCCATAGAAGATTAGTGAATAGAATCAGAGGACTGACGGATCAATCCATAGTAACAACGCACTCACCGGAGATAGCTTCTTATTACCGCCCTTCAGAAATAATTATTTTAAGAAACCGCGATGGTATTTTAACGCCTTTTTTGTTGTCCGAAGATGTACCACAAACAAATGCGCTGATGCGATTGTTTACGATTTACAGAACCGATATCTGTGAAGCGCTCATGAATAAAATGGTCATCGTGCCGGAGGGACTTACTGAATTCAGGTGGTTTAAATTATTAATGACATCCTGCATAACCGCTGAAGGGTGGGAGTTTTACAAAAGCGAGATACCGTGCACACAGATTTTTGGCATTTTACCAACCCAGGATGCAAAAGTGGTTCAAACGTTCTCTACATTTACATCATTAGTTGATACATTATTGCCAATAGTGGATGGCGATGATGCTGGTGATGAATATGTTAATGAATTATTGAAACTTTCTAAACCTCCTGTTCTTATATTCCAGTTGCCAACAGGTTTTTTCCTCGAACACCTGGTTGCATGGATATTATCGCCTACGGAGGATGAAGAATTTGCAGAACTAACAGATATTTTCAATTTAGGAATTACGGATCCTTCAATCTTATTGAAACAACTAATTATGCACAAAACAAATTGGCATCTTCATGAAATGATTATGCAATATGTAGTCCAGCATATAGATCCTTTCCAACGGGCGCAAAGTTTTATAAATTCTATTTCACTGATAGAAGAACCTCCGAAAAATGCTAAGTGCTATTGGCAAAGAGTAGATGCAAAATCTACAACTGTAACCGGCGTATATCAACTTATAACCAAATAATGTCGATAATAAAAGGGTATATAGGAGGAGCAGGCACCGGGAAAACGACTCGGTTGATAGGTGAAGTTTCTGAAATTATCAAACCCATTCAATGGGACAAATATAATAGTGTGCTGGCCCTAACTTTTATGCATGGCTCCCGTAAAAGGCTTAATGATAAGTTATCCTTTCTTCAGAAGGGAAGAGTACCATATAAATGTCTGACAATTGATTCATTTGCAACTCACATGGTAGAAAGATTCCGTCGGTTTATTGGTATTACTAAAATTATAACTGTTGTTCCTGGAGATAGCGATACTGAAATAAAAGATAATCAAAGAACAATTTATGTGAATTGGAGTTATATCAGAAAATGTTTTATTCAACTATTGAAATTTAAAACAGTCCGTGATTTTATTTTAACTTCTTATCCTGTGATCATTATTGATGAATTTCAAGATTGTGAAGATGATTTGTTGGAAATTGTAAAAGGAATAACTCAATGCAATTCGGTTGTACTTATTGCTGGTGATGAGTTTCAACAATTAAATGATTCTGAAATTTGTTCAGCAATTGAATGGTTGAAGGGGAATTGTGCTATAGTGGAGTTGGTTAATATACACCGAACAAAGGAAACAACTATTCTTTCTTCAGCATTTGGCTTGAGAAATAATGTACCTATTCAAAATGGATTGTCGGTAAAAGTTGTTTCTTCGCCACAACTTGCAGCATGGCATATTTCCGCTTTGATTCAATGGTATTCTTGGGGAAGAAAAGGCAAGAACCTCGTTTTGCTTTATCCGGTATCACCTGAAAAATCTTTTTTTGTCAGAGATGCATTGCAACGATTACATGAACCATTTGTTAAGCAAAAAACTCCTTTTGAACCTCATCCCTTCAAATTTGAGACGAACCACTTGCATTCTGTTTCTGAGATTTTGAGAAAATTGTTTGAAACAGATTTTGTGCCTACAATTTCTCGCGCTTGGTTACAGGAGTTGCTTTTTTGTGAAGATATTTTTGTAAAAGGTGCTGTCCAAAGGGCTTTGAGATTAATGTCAATGCGGGGAGATGAGCAATTAGAGAAGAGTGAATTTGAAATTCTGATAAATAAAGAATGCCACTTGCAAAGATCTTTCTATGGGACTTCAAAAAATGTTAACCAAGTTGCAATGACTATACATGCAGCAAAAAATAGAGAATTTGATGATGTTATTATTCTTTGGCCCTATGAAGTTCATAAAGAAGAAGTGTATAAGCGAAAGATGTTATATAATGCAATTACCCGGGCTAAACGAAACGTTGTCATTATTGTGCAAGCCAAAAACGAGGCTTCTTTCAAAAAGGATAAGATACTAACTCTATTTGATAAAATAGATTTTGGAAAAAAAAAGGAGGGGGCAAAGGCTAAAAAATAAACAAGCTGTTTTAAATTTTAGCCAAGTTCTTTACTTCAAATGTAAGTTGATTGTTTTTGATTTGGTCTACTGGTTAGTGAGCGAGATCTAAAAAATCTTTCCGAGTTGGTTTCGCCACCCGGAAAATCTATCCTCTTTATCGTACGATATTTGAGAGACAATTCAGCTACATGCGTAATGTGGACCTAGAGCCGGTCAACCGAAGATTACTGTAACCGGTTTATAAAACTGGAGGATCTACAGATTTTTAAGGAAGAACTGAAGGAGTGTTCTATATCATTGATTTGAATCCATCCGGCATTAAAGTCATCAAATTTGATGCAGACAAAAGGGATGGGGGCTTTTTTGAGGTACTTCGATGTCTGCAGTAGTTAACTGATTGATTGCTAGAAAGTTGAAAAATAAATCTCGCCACAATCCGGGTCACAAAGCCTCGCACGAAGTGCGGGGCTTTTTTGTTGTGTAGCGGTGCGAGTTTAATCGTAAAAGCGGAACAACGGAAAAGCCCTATCCAGCGCCAGCGGGATGGAAGGCCTTGGGTAAGGCCCTTGCAGGAGTAAGGATCGCCGGAGGCAATCCAATTGTAGTCGGTAAATAGAAGTGCAGAGTTTTTCGTAACGAGGAGTACAATGGTTTCGGTAACAACCAGTACATAGAT
>NZ_JBTLQH010000022.1:0-121359 GCF_054461575.1 Flavitalea flava | reverse complement strand
CAAGTATATTAAAGGAGCTCAGGTTCTTCCCTGAATTGATTGTTGATACTTTGATGCTGTACAAGTATCGGGAAGATTGAGGAATGGCAGCAATTTCAAAATTCAGCGATGAAGGAACACGGGGTTCGGAAGGATAGCCGTATTTGGTCAGCCAACGATTGATATGCGGATCATTGGCATGGGTGAAACTTATACCGCTGTTGATCAATATAGAAAATGTGGAATCCCGCTGAGCCTGTGAAAAGACAAGCATCGGCGTAAGAAGCAGTGCAAGAAAAAAAAGGCCACAACCCTTCATCTGCTAAAACTACTCAATTTAAAGCCACCTGTATAATCATTAACAAATAATCATTAAAGCCAGTATCAATTTCCCCCCCAGCAGCAATAGATAATTGTACCCGGTCATTAATCATTCAATACTAACCCCTTCTTTGCTTTTAACTCCTTTTTGGTCATATTAAAAAGGATGCTGTGCCGGTTGTTCACCCGCTGCACCAAGTGTACGTGGGCAATAAAGTTCTCTACGATCTGGATCTTATCGCTTGGTGTTACCACCAATAACTGTAAATGCAATTGTTTGCATAGTTCCATCAGATAAGTTGCTTTCTCCTCGTCCTGGTTGGAAAAGCTTTCATCCACTGCAATAAAGCGTAGACTCTTGGAATTGCGTCCTTCCTTGGTAATGCCGAATTGATAGGCAATGGCACTGCATAGAATGGTGTAGGTCAATTGCGCTTTTTCCCCGCCGGACAACTGGCCCATCTGCCGGTACGTTTTTTTGATCTCCTGTGTTTCCCTGAATCTTTCATCTGCCCAGAATTCATACCAATTACGTACATCGAGGACGCGGCTCCGGTATGTCTCATTTTCATCCAGGGTATTGATAAAAGCCTGTACATTCTGCTTGAAATGAATCGCTTTGTCCTCGTAACTATTTTGCTGCCAGTCTGCAGCCTGAGGAAGAGCATTTAACAACCGGTTGCGAAATTCTTTAATAACCGAATCGGCAACGGGGCGGATACCCAGTTGAATATAGGTATCCGGTAAACGATTGAAATTAATCCCTCCCAAAGACTGGTTAAGCGTAGCGATGCTGTTGCGGATCTTCCGCTCCCAGCTTTCCAGTTCTTCATTCAATACGCCCATCTTTATTACAGCGGTATCATGCAGCAGGCGCTCGAAATCTTTTTTAAACCGGGGAAGATTTTCTTTCTCCAGTTTGTCCAGCCATTCGAGATATTCACCGGCAAATTCCCTTTCGGACGGAAGCTGCTGGGTATCGGCTGCCCAATCGGTGAAACGTTGCAGCAGATCCAGGGGAGGGTTCTTTATCTTGTGAATGGATTTGTCCAACTCTCTCCCTTCTTTAACCGAAGTCTCTTCATATTGACTTACTTCCTGCCGGGCATTTTCCGTTAATTGGCGGTAATGAGTTTCGATATTTTCCAAGGTACACCCTGTAAGAAGCGAACTGTGTTTCTGCTGAAACTGAAGCAGCAGATCTTTATCATTCTCCGTTAGCAGATCCAGCAAAGGGGTAAGGCCCGACCGTTCCGCTTCCATGTTTTGCAAGTCGTGATCGCAAAGGGAAACTTTACTTATAAGCTGGTCTCTCTCTTTTTCTTTCTCTTCAACCTGCCGGTGAATATTTTCTACCTGACCGGTCAGCGTTTTTAATTGGTCACTGCCCTTTTTTAGCTGGGCCATCTGCTCTTCTGCCTGATGAATGGCTTGCTGTACCGAAGGAATATTAATGCTTTTAAAACCGGAATGCTCCCGGATATGTTTCACGGCGAAAACCTGGTCCTGCAGACGGGAGTTTTTGTTGGTCGCCCGCTGTAATGCTTCTCCGGCCTGTTCCAGGCTGATGAGCAACTGTGATCTTCTGTATTGCAGGACTTCTTTCTTTTTTTCATTGTTCCAGCCCATCACATACCGGCTGGGATCATTTCTTTCAGACCGGTCGTCTTTTTCGTGACGGTCCCTGTTTTTGGTCAGCCCTTGAATGGTTATAGCCCTTTCATATCTTTCCAGGGCTTTTTCATTCTCCACACAACTGAAATTATATTGCTGGATGATCTGCTGGCTGACCCAGCCGCTAAGGGAATGACCGGAATGAAACTCCAGTTTATGCCAGACGGTGCCTTCGTCGGCATGCTGCAATAACGCAATATCCGTTACCCGGTTATAGACCAGCCTTGCACGCAAATTGGTATTATTTACATATTTGTTGACCTTTTTGTAATGTTTATCAGGCACAAGCAGACGGAGAGCAATAGGATTCAGCAATTTTTCCAGGGCAGGCTGCCAATCCAGTTCTTCGCTCCTGACCTGCATTAGTTCCCCGGCAAAAGGTAAATCCTCATCATCCAGTTTCAGAGATGCGCAGAGCTCTTTGCGGAGATGTATCAAATGACCCGGGATATTGTTCTTGCTTTGTAAAAGTGTATTTAGTTCGTTCTCGATCTTTGTTTTTTCATCACCGGATTTTTTTAAACGGTCCTGTGCGTCAAACAGATCCTCATTGGTAAGCCGTATCTCCGTACTTAATCTTTTATCCGTCCGCTCCGCTTCTTTTTTTATCCGCAGGTAGGCAGCATCGTCGGCAGGCTCGTTCTCTTCCAGTTTCAGGGCCTTCGCCCACTCTGAAAATTTTCTCAGGGCCGACTCCGCTTCCTTCACTTGTCCGTGCAGGATCCCGCGTTCTTTCTCCAACTGCTGAAGACGCTGACCCGCCTTATTTTGTTCCAACTGATTACGGGTCTGTCTTTCTTCCTCCTGCAACCCGGTTATCTTTAGTTTGGTATCTTCCATTTGGGCCCTCAGCAGCCCGGCCTCTTTCTCCCGGAAGGCGATATGATCCTCCAACAGGTGATATTTTGTATAACTGTACCAGATCTTTCCGGTCTCCTGCTCCTGTTTGGCCTGTCTGGCCAGTGTGTATTGTTCCTGATAGCTTCGGAAATGCTGCTGGAGCGCGAGTAAGAGCCGTACCTGCTCCTCCGTTTTTTCAATATTACGTTGAGCATCAAGAAGCGTGGACAAATGTTTTTTTAGTTCCTGGAACTCCTGCTCCATATTACGGGGCTCCAGCATATTGGTCCGGATAAATTCATTCAACTCCCCAAGGACTTTAATGCCCATTGTCTGGTTGAACAAACTGAGCGCCTGCATACTTTGCATACCCAGCACTTCCACCAACCGCTGGGCATACCTGCTGGCAGCATCGTACCATTCCACCTGTTTGCGGCTGCCTTTATTAAATTGCTGGTCGATCCGTTTTCTCCAGGCGCCATTGCTGTCAAAAGGCCTGAAATTGTCCTCAATATGGAGTGGCTTGTGCGCGATGGCGAATACCCGTTTCATCTCGGACCCGCTGAAATAACGCACCTGGAACAGCGTAACGTATTGTTCCGCCTCATTGGCGAAATGAGCCAGCAGGATACTGTAGGCCTGTTCCTTGTTTTCCCGTAAGTACAGGGTTTTACTGGATTGGCCGTTTTCCGAATGGACACTGCCATAGCCGCCTAATACATAACTTTCTTCGGTACGGTCCCCCTTTTTTTCGCTGCCGGAGGATTGATTGTAAAACCGGTGTTTTTTCTCCGGTACGATCAGGGTCAGCAGGGCGTCCACAAAGGTCGTTTTTCCGCTGCCGTTAGCCCCTGTTAGCAGAGAGGTCTCCCCACCCGGATGAATTTTCCAAACGTGCTCATCGAATGTTCCCCAGTTGAAGATCTCCATATACTGCAAACGAAATCCGGACTTGTTCTCATCGGTACTAAATACGCCCAGCTGCATGTTCGGTAAGTTGTAGTTTAAAATTTTCCAGTATTTCGTTGTCCACTCTGGCCTTAATGATCTTTTTAATACGGAATTTCTGTTCGTCGGACAGATCATGGTTCTCCACCTTTTCGAGGAAATCCAGTTCCTCTACCCTGTCGATCAACCTGTCCAGGTCACGAATGAATTTTACGCGGCTTGGATTTTCCTTAAAAAAAAGCTCCGCGTATTCTTTGATCTCCCTGCGTTTTTTGATCAGTTCCCGCGAACCGGATTCTCCTATTTCGAACTCGGCCATCATATCCCGCAAAAGGACAAGCAATACGCTTTCTTCATAACCCAATTGAAAACGACGGACCCAGCCTATAACATTCTCCTCCTCGTCCAGGCGGAGTTGTTCCAGGTAGGCATACCCGTCGTCTTTTTCCAGCACCAGCACCAGCCCTAATTGCTGGAGGAAACGTGTCAGCTCCCCCTGGTATTGGAGTAATTGCTCCCATGAAGATTTTTCCAGATATTCTACCGGCCCTTTCAATAGTTTGATAAGGACCGGGGTATATGATAAGATCTGTTGTTTTTCGTTTGTCATCCAATTTGGATTTTTAAATGATAAGCTTTCTGCCCTGTTCCATTGGACCTGCTTCCGGGCATAACCCGAGCCGCGCTTTTTATCTGCTGAAAAGCAGATAGGGCACTTCAATGAACCTGGTTTTTTCAGAATTCAGTGGGATCAGCTCCGTGATCTCCTGCATGGATTGTACCCTGGCTGACTTTTCCCGGAGGAAGCTGAAATAGCTGATCACTTCTGCGACTCCGTTGGTTAACCCGGAAAGCCCAATAATCTCTGCCAGCGTAGCGGTTGAGTTTTGTTCCAATGCCTGTTCGACATGTTTCCATAGTTTCTTTTTATCAATATGACTGGTGTTCAGCATCCGGCTGAATCGTTCTATATCCTCGATCTTTTCGTGTGCATTCGAAGGTTGTTTCATGACAGGAGAGCCCTGTTTTTCAACCAGGCTAAGTTTTCGCTCCATGCTCATCCGGACCGGAGCAGGAGAAGGAAGAAGAAGTCCGCAGGGAGGCTGATCCTCATCCATGAACTGAAAGACCAAATCCTTGATACTGCCGATCTGCTGCCGGAGACGGCGATGACGGGCTATTTCTTTTTCCGTTATGATACGGCTCAGTTTTTCGGCCATCCTGTCGTTCGCATCGTAAACATTCCGGCCCTGCTGCAAAAGAAGCGATTTGATATTCTGTACAAAATCCCCGTCCCCGCCAATACTCCGGTCCTGTAATAATTGCAGCAGCTGGTCGGTAAGCTGCCGCCATTCTTCCTGACCGGCCCGGGAAACGAGAAAATCCCAAAATGCATAAAAGCTTTTCCCCTGGTCGCTTTTTCGCAACGCGTCATAAGCTTCGAAAGCATACCCGACGATGGCGCCTTTATTGATCTCAGCCCTGGTATGCTGCTCAACGATATGGCGGTGGATGTATTTGAAATTGTCCTCCACTTCCCGGAAATCACTCAATAATTCATGACTAAGACGGGTGAACCATTCCAGCCTTTCCCGGATCTGTGCATTGGTGAAGATCTCCGGCGAAAAACCCAGCTCGATCCTTTTGATCTCTTTATCTATTTCAGCTCTTCTGTTCTTTAGCTCTTCCAGCCGTTTGGCCGTATTGTCCTCCGTATATTCTACCATTTCGCGTAAAGTCTGGAAAAGAAAACGGAAACGGCTTTCCGTTCCCACAAACTGCCTTTTCTCGAGGCTTTGCAGCCATTGAAATAATTTTTCGCTGTGGGAGCTTAACTGGTATTGGGTGACGGCTTCCGCGTCCGGATAGTCCTGGAGCAATCTTTTCTGCACCCAGTTAAGAAGGTATTTGCGTGCGCGGCTTTCTTCGTCTTCCCCGAATTCGATCCGGGCTTCTTCCAGATCTTCCATCCCATCGGCATGATTATGCAGCTCTTCAGCCAACAAATTGATCAGGACAGGCTCCGGGATGGAAAGGGTGTTTTCTGTTTTAAACGCTTTAAACAGGAAAGGGATCACCCACTGCGCATTCCGCATGCGGATAATTTGCACAGAAGGCGCGGATTCAAATAAATAGGATATATCCGGGTTCGGCATCAGGGCTTCGTTAAAAGGATGAAATTATTGATTCAGCCGATAAAAAATTATAAAAAAACTTCGTTGGGGATAAATAAAATAATCGATTCTATGTAACTTTTGACCGGTTAGGGATGCCTCAAATGGATTTTTTTTGTTATGGATCCCGGCACTTTTTAAAACAGACCTATGCATCGAAGATCCTTTATTAAAAATACCGGTCTGGCCACGATCGGTATTTCTTTGGCTGAAAAAGCGGCCCTGGCGGCTCTTCCTTCTTCTTACGCGAATAAATTACCCCAATGGAAAGGCTTCAACCTGCTGGATTTTTTTTCTCCCTCTCCCGGTACAGGAAAATATCCTACCGTGGAGGAACATTTTAAATGGATGGCCGGTTGGGGTTTTGATTTTATAAGACTGCCCATCGCTTATCCACATTATCTCCGGTTCGACCGTACCCGGAATATCACCCCGGAAGAAGTATACCAGCTGGATGAAAAAAAGTTGGAAGAGATCGATGCCCTGGTAGCCCTGGCCCATAAATACAATATGCATGTAAGCCTGAACCTGCACCGTGCGCCGGGCTATTGTATCAATGCGGGGTTCCACGAACCATATAATCTCTGGACAGACCCCGAAGCGCAAAAAGCTTTTTATTTTCATTGGAATGTATGGGCCAAACGCTATAAAAATATTTCCTCCCGGAAAATAAGTTTTGACCTCCTGAATGAACCCAGTATGCGGGAAGATATGAATGACCAGCTTTCGAAACGGAGTGACGTTCCGGGAGCTGTTTACCGGAAAGTGGCTAAAGAGGCGGCTGAAGCAATACGAAAAGAGAATAGTGGGCACCTGGTTATTGCTGATGGTAATAATGTCGGTAATTCAGTCATACCCGAAATCCTGGATCTGGACATTGCGCAAAGCTGCCGGGGTTATCATCCCCACGCTATTTCCCATTATAAAGCTCCCTGGGCAAATAAAGACACCGAACACCTGCCGGTTCCTTTGTGGCCCGGACAGGTAGGCAATCAATACCTGAGCCGCCAGATGCTGGAGACTTATTATAAACCCTGGATCGAACTGGCACAAAAAGGGATTGGTGTCCATTGCGGGGAATGCGGAGCCTGGAATAAGACGCCGCATGAAGTCTTTGTCGCCTGGTTCGCCGATGTGCTGGACATCCTTTCTTCCTACCAGATCGGGTTTGCCGTCTGGCAATTCATTGGGGATTTCGGAGTTTTGGATTCGGGCAGAACGGATGTGAATTACGTAGACTGGTATGGCCACAAGCTGGATAAGAAATTCCTGGATCTGATGGTGAAAAAATAAATCCCTGTTTTGATGCTTATACACATCGGTTTCATCGAAGCTCGCATTTCACCAGGTACTGCCCCCATTCATCTTCGGTTAAGACCGAGGTATGCCATCCTGCCGATGCTGTTATTTCAATTAATGTTTTTCTGTCGATAAATAACCAATTGAACCAATCTGATTTTTGTTTGCGGTATTCATACTGATAAAGGATCTCTCCATAATAGCCATTGCCCTTGTAGGGCTTCTCTTCATACAGATAAGCAATATCGGAGGAGTCGAAGATCAGGCTGGCTCCTGGATTCATTATTTTTTTTGCCTGATCCAAAAACCCATTGAGACCATCCAGTGTCCCGGCCAGCCCGATCCCATTCATCAGGAGTAAAAGGGTATCGAAGGAGCCGGTTTCCAGGGTGAAATAATCTTGCCGGATAATCTGATTGACCCCACGGAGTTGCATGACCCGTGCAGCCTTAGGTGAAATATCCAAGGCAGTAATATCCAACCCCATACCCTGTAAGACAAGGGCGTGACTTCCCGCTCCTGCGCCGATATCCAGGATTTTTCCCTTGCATTGTTGAAGTGCCTGCCATTCCATTTCGGGCATGTCTTCCGCATCCCTGAAATAAACATCCACCGGCATCTCTTCTTTCGGGCCATATTTGTTATGAACCCAAAGTTTGCCGGTGGATGTTTGATGATAATAATCTGAAATGGCCTCGCCCAGCACATCGCTCATGTCTATACGATTTTGTCGGGCAAAGGTATTTATTCCTCTCCGCCTTTCAAGCCTGCCCGGCGGATCAACTCTTTTACAGGCAGATCCATCTGCCGGCCAATGGGTTTGCCGTCACGGCAGGTGATGACTTTCAACATGACCGCATCCTTTGGTACCGAAAGGCCACTGGTATATTTCGGATAAAAATTATCCGGATTGGAATTGTCAAAACTGTAATGAATGTCCAATCCTTCTATTTCCGTGGATAGTTCGACAGAAAGGGAATCATTGGCGCTGAAATCCTTTTTTACGGTAACGATCGGATCGAACATAGAACGGGCATATTTTACCTTGGCCAGATCCATCCTTCCGAAATTAATTTCCGTTCTTTTCGCAAAATTATTCCAGTCCTTTTTTTCCTTTGGAGACCATAAACATTCCGCTACTGCCAGACTGCGGGGCCAAACCATATATTGCATATGACGGGTATTATAAACCTGCTCAGTCCATAGATTTGCCTGGCCTCCTTTAATGAGCTTGGGGTCTACACCCTCGGGAACCGGTTCAAAGGAATAGGCTGTTTTTAAGCGCAGGGTAGCATATACAGGAGGTTCGATGATTGGGTCACCCTGCATATAGTCGATGTACACAAAGGTAGTAGGGCTCATTACGACTTCATGACCTAGTTTGGCGGCTTCTATTCCCCCTTTCATCCCCCTCCAGCTCATAACCATGGCATTTGGAGCAAGGCCGCCTTCCAGTATTTCATCCCATCCAATCACTTTTTTACCTTTTGACTCCACGATCTTTTCGACGCGTTTTTCAAAATAACTTTGGACTTCCTCCATACTCTTCAAGCCTTCTTTTTGCATCAACTGTTTGATCGCATCACTTTTTTCCCAAAAGTTTTTAGCGCACTCATCGCCGCCCACGTGGATATAACCAAAGGGGAAAAGACCGGCCAGTTCTGTAAATACCTTATCCAGGAAAGTATAGACCTTTTCATTAGCCGGGCATAGCGTATTGTCCACCAGCGCAGAAAACCCGCCTTTGTGCCAGTCCATGATCTTTTCACCGGACCGGACGCGATAATTCTCTGCTCCTTCGGTACAGGAAAGATCGGGGTAAGATACGATGGCAGCCAGGCTATGCCCGGGGACATCCACTTCCGGAAGAATATTGACAAAACGGTCTTTGGCGTATTGCACCAGTTCTTTAATATCTTCCTGGGTATAAAAACCGCCATAATCACGGGGCTCGTCTGCTGCCGGCGCTGCAAAAGTACCGAAGGTCCCAACCCTGCGTACATTCCATGCTCCCACTTCCGTTAGTTTGGGAAGGCTTTTAATCTGGATCCTCCAACCTTCGTCATCGGTCAGATGAAGATGCAGCAAATTGTATTTATACTTTACCATTTGATCGATAAAATCCTTTACTTCCGCCTTGGTAAAAAAATGACGGGAAACATCGAACATCAACCCTCTCCAGGAAAAACGGGGAGAATCCTTTATCGTCACACAGGGCGTTTGCCAGGTGACCTTTGTCACCCGGACAGGACTTTCAATTTCTGTGGGGAACAATTGCAAAAGGGATTGAACACCGTAAAACAAACCTGCCGGTTGATTGGCCCGGATCGTTATATTTTTTGAAGTGACGGATAAAGAATAGCCTTCCGCGCCGAGGGAGATATCCGGTGTTTTTTGTAAAGACAGGAGGATTGTCGCCGCTCCGGTGGCTTTTTTTGAAATGGTGACCGTATACCCTGTTGGAACACTCAGGTGATTTTTAAGGCTTTCCAGCGTTTGTGCCAGTTCAGCCTGATCCGGCGCTTCGATAACGACAGTTTTTGGCAAGACAAAATGCCCCTGATCTATCTGCAGACTGGCAGGAGCAGGGATAATGGAGATCAGCGGCGCCTTTTCCTGGGAAAAAGCTATGAGGCCTACCAAAAATAAAGAAGAGGCTAGCAGTGTTTTTTTCATGTTACTGACATCTTGGGTTGGTTTGTAAATGAAATGCGTTTGTAAATATAAGGGTAGCCATTGGTGAAAAATTGTAACCCGTTTATTTATGCTTTTCTTAAAACACATCCAAAATAACGGTGTTTACCGCATTAAACAGAAAGGATTCCCCGACTTTTTTATGTTCCAGGGCTCGGGCCAGGGGAGCGTGCGGAGAAAGAAAGAAGATCGTTTGGTCGTCTGTTTTTTGTTTGCCCAATCCGGCTGCAATAAAAAAAGAGATGCCTTCACAAACGATAAATGCACCGGTTCCTGAAGCAGAATAGATAATATCCGCATTTATCTCATGGAGTGCTGCCAATTCTTTTAAATGTTCTACCAGTTGACGGGTATGCATGTCTTTTTGTAAATGCCCCATGGCCCTTGCCGTTTCGTATTTATCCCCGGCAGAACTTTTTCCTTCCTGATTGGCGGCCTGCTGTGCCTGGTCCATGGACTCCTTTGTCGTGGAAATGCGCTGCTCAATAATGGCAAGGCCGGCACGCTTCAGTTTATTCTTAAAAAGTATTTTTTCGGAGTCTGTCATCAACAGCAATATAACGCAAATCCAGGCGTAGCTAAACTTTTACTTTTAAGACCAGTTTTTTTACCGGTTCAGGCCGTTCGATAAATAGTTCAGGCTGATGAAGATCTGTGGGGAAAAATATAATGAACCCGCCGGCATTGAGGGTAATATAACCCGATGCTTCCACACTGCCGGGAGCGGAAGTTCCGGAAGCATCTTTGCCGACCTCGTTGCCTGTAGAAACGGAGCCTGGATAAAGAATGACATCATTTTCCGGTTGATAAGGTACAGACGGTTCCTGACCGTTCAGCGGACTGTAACCGAACTTTTCCGAACCGAAGATCAAAACCTGGATATCGGCATATTTCAGGTGACTTTCCCAGTCACATTCGGAGATCGGTTTGGTGGAATATTCATTGATGATCCCAAACACATTTTCTCCGTCAATTTCGTGTTTGCCTACTGGAAGGGAAGCGAGATCTGTTGTAAGGGCAAAGTCAATAGCTTTCGCAAAATGGGGACTCATTATTTTATACCAGTGTAACTGAGAAAGAGTGGAAGTGATCATGGCGCAAATATACGCCTCAACACAAACTTATTTGGTCGTTCCGAGCGGCATTTAAATTATAGCCCTGGACTGTCGGAGTTAAATGTTGTATGTAGTAGTAAAGAAAAAGCGACTACGCCATTTCAGTCGTAATCGCTTGATTTTCTTCGTGGTGTGGGGCGGGATTGAACCGCCGACACAAGGATTTTCAGTCCTTTGCTCTACCAACTGAGCTACCGCACCCCACGTCCCCTTTTTTGATTGGGGTGGCAAAAATATGGCATTCTTAGTGAATTTCCGAAATTTTGAGAGCTAAATCCTTAAAAAAATACGGGATTACATCCCATATTCGCTCAGGAACTTGATCCGCATGATCTTTAACTGCTCCCAGGTGAAATTACCTTCAGCTAATTCCTGCTGGGCTATCTGGAGGCTGCTTGTCTCACAGCTTTTGAAATACTCGATGATTTCATCCTGCTCATATTCATCCAGCATCTCATCGACCGCATAGTCCAGGTTCAGTTTGGTTCCGCTGGCAGCGATCGTCTCCATATCCTCCAATAAGGCATCCAGACGAAGGTCTTTGTTTTTAGCGATGGTCTCCAGGGGAATTTTTTTATCAACCTGCTGGATGATATAAACTTTATTGACACTTTTATTAACCACGCTCTTCATAATGAAATCATCCGGTTTGACGATCTCATTCTCTTCCACATATTTGGCAATAAGCTCGATAAAGGGCTTGCCATACCGGATCGCTTTACCCTTACTCACTCCCTGGCATTTCTCCAGTTCCTGGACTGTTGTTGGGTAAAGGGTGGCCATATCCTGCAAGGAGTTTTCAAGGAAGATGACAAAAGGAGGCAGTGCCTTCTTTTTGGCTTCTTTCTGGCGAATTTCTTTCAGGAGTTCGAATAATTTTGTATCCGTAGCGGCGGCGGCAACGGCCTCACCCCCTTCTTCCTCGTCATCCGCATAGGCCTCTTCAAATATATTGTTCAGCACGATCCTGAATGAACCGGGTTTCTTCAGGAAATCCTCGCCTTTTTTCGTGAGCTTCAATACACCATATTCTTCTATATCTTTTTTCAACAGGTCTTCCAGGAGTAACTGGCGGAGCAGGGAATTCCAAAAATGCTCAGGCTCGTCCTTACCGATACCAAATTCCGGGATGCCTTCATGACGGAACATTTGGATCTGCGGAGTCAGTTTGCCGATAAGAACATTGACGGTGTATCCGGTAGCGAATCTTTCGTCCAATGCCTTGACGGTCTGCAAAACTTTCACCGCACTTTTCTGGGCTTCTATCCATTCTTTCGGATGCAGACAGTTGTCGCAACTACCACAGTTTTCCGCTGTATATCCTTCCCCAAAATAACTCATAAGGACTTTGCGACGGCAGACTCCGGTCTCGGCATATCCAACTGTCTCATTAATAAGCTGGGCACCTACTTCCCTTTCACTGAGCGGTTTGTCCTTCATCAGATGCTCCAGCTTGGCCACATCCTTATGCGAATAATAAAGAATGCAATTTCCTTCCAATCCATCACGTCCAGCACGTCCTGTCTCCTGGTAATAATTCTCTATGGATTTAGGAATATTAAAATGGATGACGAATCTGATGTCCGGTTTGTCGATGCCCATTCCAAAAGCGATGGTGGCCACGATCACCTGTACGTCTTCATTGAGGAAAAGATCCTGTCTTTCCGCACGAAGCTTGCTGTCAAGCCCGGCGTGATAAGCTACGGCCTTGATGCCGTTCGCTACCAGCATATCCGCCAGTTCCTCTGTAGTTTTCCGGTTCAGCGTATAAATGATGCCGCTTTTTCCCTTATGTTGTACGATGTAGCGGACAATACTTTTAATGGTCTGATCCTTTTTTATCTTTGGCTGGATCTCGTAATAAAGATTCGGGCGGTTAAAAGAGGAGATAAATATTTTAGGATCCCGAAGAGCCAGATTCTTAACGATATCGCTTTGAACCTTAGGAGTTGCCGTAGCCGTTAGGGCGATCACCGGGATATCAGGGTTGATCTGATCCATCATCTCACGCAATCTCCGGTATTCCGGCCGGAAATCATGGCCCCATTCAGAAATACAATGGGCCTCATCCACAGCAAAAAAAGATATTTTCAGATCGCTGAAGAAGTCCATATTCTCCTGCTTGGTGAGCGTCTCCGGAGCTACATACAGCATTTTGGTATGGCCATTCAGCAGATCGGCATGGACCTCCCTTATCTGTTTTTTATTAAGCGTCGAATTAAGAAAATGCGCAACGTTGTCCCTGCTGCTGTAACTGCGCACCAGATCAACCTGGTTTTTCATCAGGGCGATCAACGGGCTGACGATAATAGCCACTCCTTCGCTTATGATAGCGGGTAATTGGTAGCAAAGGCTTTTGCCTCCGCCAGTCGGCATGATGACAAAGGTGTCCTTGCCGGCTAATACGTTTTGTATGATGGCATCCTGGTTGTCCTTGAATGCATCAAAACCAAAGTGTTCTTGTAACTGGGCCAGAAGTTGGCTAGAGGCAGGTTTATTAACGGGGTTGCTACTAATTGCCTTGTTTTTTCTGGTCGAAGTTTTTTTAGTTACGGTTGTTGCCATGCTCAAATATTTTCCTACTCACGATTTACCTTATCATTCTAATGAATCCGAAATCCACTGGACAGTAAAAATGACAGTATTTGTTTTTTCAAAAGGGTTCTGTCTCGTTTAACTTAAAGGATGGCGAAGTTATGCAAAAACAGGGTAAGGAACTAGTCATTTCTGTTAAAATTGGAAGGCTGTGTCATAAATATAAAGAAAATTAATATGTTTTCCTACATCTATTTTTTACAAAAGCCTACTGGTATTCATGGATTTACAAATCATCAGCAAAACACGACATTAGCGATCATGGAGAAACCCTTGAGAGAAAAAAACATAAAAACGTTCATTCGGGGAATAAACGAAAAATGAACCCTGAATTTTTTCAGCAAAAAGCGTTTGAAGGAGCAATTTGACTGTTTATTGTCTATTTATGTTTTTAATGTAGGTTTGCCGAATCATTTATGAGCAGGGATAAAAACATTTTAGAGACAGGCAAAAATACGATCCGGACTGAGGCGGCATCGGTTGCAGCATTGGAAGGGCTTTTAGATGACCAATTCGTGAAAGCGGCCGAATTGTTTTTTGCCTGCAAAGGGCGGATAGTGATAAGCGGCATCGGAAAAAGTGCCATTGTTGCGCAAAAGATCGTCGCCACATTGAACTCTACAGGTACACCGGCTGTTTTTATGCATGCGGCCGACGCTATTCATGGAGATCTGGGTATGGTCCAGGAGCAGGACGTGGTGATGATCGTCAGCAAAAGCGGGGAAAGCCCGGAGATCAAAATGTTATTGTCATTTATACGTAATTTCGGAAATCCGCTGATCGGAATGGTTGGCAATCTGCAATCCGCTCTGGCAAAACAATCCGATATCGTTCTGAATACAACGGTTTCGAAAGAGGCCTGTGCGATCAACCTGGCGCCGACCAGCAGTACTACCGTACAAATGGTTATGGGTGATGCCCTGGCCGTAACGTTAATGGAAATGCGCGGGTTTGACAGCGGGGATTTTGCCCGTTTTCATCCGGGAGGCACCTTAGGTAAAAAATTGTATCTGCGCGTGCAGGATCTGTATATTCAGAATGAAAAACCCCATGTGGGAAACGATACTTCCCTGAGAGAAGTAATCATGGAGATCACCTCCAAAAGACTTGGTGCTACCGCAGTAACCGATGAAAAGGGGGAATTGCTGGGAATCATTACGGATGGAGACCTGAGGCGTATGCTGGAAAAAAATGAAGTATCGGTCGGTATTACGGCGAAAAATATTATGACCAGCAATCCAAAGACCATTGGGGCGGAAGCTCTGGCCGTAGAAGCATTGGATTTAATGCGCAACAATGATATCACCCAGTTGGTGGTAACAAGCGGGAAACAATATGCAGGTTTTATCCATTTGCATGACCTTATCCGGGAAGGAATTATTTAGGACACAGCGTGGAATAAAAGAGATTTCGTAGGTTGAGGATCAATAGCAGAATTTACATCAAGATTGAATTATGAATAGACATTATTACGTGGTGATCATGGCCGGCGGAATCGGCAGCCGGTTCTGGCCCATGAGCCGTCAGAATTACCCCAAACAATTCCTGGATATCCTGAATACGGGTAAGACCCTGATCCAATGGACCTTCGAACGGTTTGCTTCCTTTATTCCGGTAGAAAATATATATGTAGTGACTTCCCAGGAATACTCCGGGATCGTCCATACGCAATTGCCACTATTGCCGCAGGCCAATATACTGGGGGAGCCTTCCCGTAAAAACACGGCACCCTGTATAGCCTACATTTCTTTTAAGCTGCAGCAGTCCGATCCGTTGGCATCTCTGATCGTTGCTCCGGCCGATCACCTGATCCTCGACACAAAAGGCTTCAATAAGGTCTGCCTGGAAGCACTCAGCTTTGTGAATAAACATAATGCTTTTATTACCCTGGGAATTAAACCGACACACCCGAATACCGGGTATGGATATATTCAGCATGAACAGCATTCCGTAACCGACAATGTATACAAGGTGAAAACCTTTACGGAAAAACCCAACCTGGAACTGGCCAGGACCTTCCTTTCGAGCGGAGACTTTTTATGGAATGCCGGTATATTTGTCTGGCAGGTAAAGAATATTATCCAGGCTTTTGAAAAATATCTCCCGGAAATGTATGACGTATTTTCCGCTGATAAAGACAAGTTCAATACCCCCTCGGAAAAAGAAGCTCTTGATCATATTTATCCCTTATGTACCAATATTTCCATTGACTTCGGAATTATGGAAAAAGCGGATAATGTATATGTTATCCCCTCCTCCTTCGGATGGAGCGATCTGGGCACCTGGAACAGCGCATATGAGAACCTGGAAAAAGACTATCTGGGGAACGCGGTGGCAGGAGACAATGTAGTCGTGATAGATGCTACCAAATGCATGGTCCATGCGCCCAATGAAAAACTGCTCCTGCTGCAAGGTTTAGACGATTTTATCGTCGTGGATTCCAGGGACGTTCTGATGATCTGCAAACGGGAAAAAGAACAGGAAATCAAAGAATATGTAGCCGAGCTAAAACGTAATAAAGGAGATCAATTCCTTTAGTCCGACCTTATGGCCCCTTATCCACTCCATACCATTCTCTTCCTCGATATCGAAACGGTATCCCAGTACGCCGCATTCGGAGAAGTTCCCGATGACTGGAAGGATTTGTGGCGGCACAAGGCCGAATCCCTTATCAGGGACAAACCATTGACCAATCCGGAAGAGATCTATGGACGGGCAGCCATTTATGCAGAGTTTGGCAAGATCATCTGTATCAGTTGCGGCATTATTTCTTCTTCCGGTACGGAGAAAAAGATCTCTCTTAAATCTTTTTACGGGGATGATGAAAAGAACCTCCTTCTTCAGTTTAACGAACTGTTACGCAAATGGGCATCCGACAATCAGAAATATCTTTGCGCCCACAATGGCAAGGATTTTGATTTCCCCTATTTATGCCGAAGGATGGTCATTCATGGACTTCCCATACCCTCCGTGCTGAATCTGTCCGGTAAAAAGCCCTGGGAAATACAGCATATCGACACGATGGAACTATGGAAATTCGGCGAATACAAAAGTTTTGTTTCACTGAACCTGCTGGCCCATGTCCTGGGGGTCCCGACACCGAAAGACGATATTAACGGTAGCCAGGTAGGAGAAGTCTACTGGCTGCAAAAGGACCTTCCCCGTATTGTGACCTATTGCCAGAAAGATGTGGTCACGGTGGCACAGGTCTATCTGCGGATGAACGGTGAATCTCTGATCCGGCCGGAGAACATAGAAATTAAGCAATAAAGTGAAGCAAATAATGGAGTAAAGAGAGGTCCTGATATGTCATCCCCAACAATAACAAGCAAACTTCCACAGGTCGGTACGACCATTTTTACGGTGATGAGCTCCCTGGCCGCAGAATATGGGGCGGTGAACCTTGGACAGGGGTTTCCGGATTATCCCATGAACCAGGAATTGATAGCGCTGGTAAATGAGGCCATGAACAAAGGCTTCAACCAATATGTGCACATGAATGGGTTGCCTGCCTTGCGGGAGGTATTGTCCGAAAAGATCCGCTTCCTGTATGGAACGAATATAAACCAGGATTCGCAGATCACCATCACCCCCGGAGGCACCTATGCCATTTATACGGCATTGACGACAGTATTACGGTCGGGAGACGAGGTCATTGTTTTTGAACCGGCTTATGACAGCTATATTCCGAATATCGAGATCAATGGCGCCATTCCGGTACGTATCAATCTGGGTTTTCCCGGGTATAAGATCGATTGGGATATCGTCAGAACGAAGATCAATTCCCGAACCCGGATGATCATGATCAATTCTCCCCATAATCCTACAGGGGCTGTTTTGGGTCCTGAAGATATCGAAGCGTTACGTTCCATTGTCCGCGGCACCAATATCTTCATCCTCTCCGATGAAGTGTATGAACATCTTATTTTTGACGGGATACCCCATCAATCAATCCTGCGTTATCCGGACCTGATGGAAAGAAGTTTTGTCTGTTTTTCTTTTGGTAAGATTTACCATTGTACCGGATGGAAGCTGGGATATTGTGTTTCCTCACCGGATATGATGAATGAATTCCGCAAAGTGCATCAGTTCAATTGTTTTAGTTGTCACTCTCCTTCCCAGGTTGCCCTTTCGACATTTCTGACCGATAAAAGCAGCTATCTTACCCTCGGCTCTTTTATGCAGGAAAAAAGAGACCATTTCCTCCGGTTGATGGAAACTACCCGATTTACTCCATTGCCTTCTTATGGCAGCTATTTTCAATTGTTCAGCTATGACCGGATCAGTGATCAGGGGGATAAGGATCTGGCTATCCGCATTACGAAAGAATACGGGGTGGCTTCTATCCCCGTCAGCGCTTTTTATCAATCAGGAAAGGATGATAAAGTGATCCGGTTTTGTTTTGCCAAAAAAAAGGAGACGCTGGAAAATGCGGTGGAAAAACTAAGAAATATCTAAAAGTTATTTCAACAGATTATAGGCCAGGAAACTCATCAAATAAGCCAGCCCGGTCATATAGACCAATTGAATCAGCGGTATTTTCCAGCTACGGGTTTCCCGCCGGACGATGACCAGAGTGCTCATACATTGCATGGCCAGCACATAAAAGACCATCAGGGAAACGCCGCTGGCCAGCGTATACACCGGGGTTCCGTCTGACCTTCGGGCTGATGCCATCCGGTCGTGTAATGTTTTCTGGTCCGCATTTTTTCCGCCTTCGACACTATACAAGATAGCCATCGTCCCAACAAAAACTTCTCTGGCGGCAAAGGAGGTGATAAGGGCTATCCCGATCTTCCAGTCATATCCAAGGGGACCGATCACCGGCTCGACGGTTTTGCCCAATTTGCCGGCAAAGGAGTTTTCCAGCAGTTTTGCATCCCTGTCTTTTTCCAATTCCTGTGTTTTCCCGGGATTTTCCTCTATCTGCTGCGCATAATGTGTCTTTATATTTTTCATTCCATCTCCTGGCCCAAAGGAGCTCAGCGCCCAAAGGATCAGGCTGATGACCATAATTACCTTTCCCGCATCTACCACAAATATCTTTGCCTTGTTGATCATGGTGACAACGACGTTATTCCATCTCGGAGCCCGGTAAATCGGTAGTTCCAGGATAAAAAAGCTCTTTTCCTTCATATGGATAAACCATTTGGCGACATAAGACACGATCATCGCCATGACGACTCCCAATAAATAAAGGCCCATCATCACCAGGCCCTGCAGGCTGAATATGCCCAAAACCTGCTTTTGAGGAATGACGAGTGCAATCAGGATGGCATATACCGGCAACCTTGCACTGCAGCTCATTAACGGGGTTATGAGGATCGTCAACAAACGTTCCTTCCGGTTCTCGATATTGCGGGCGCTCATGATGGCCGGTACGGCGCAGGCGAATGCGCTGATCATCGGCATTACACTTTTCCCGTTCAAACCCACCTTACGCATCAGCTTGTCTGTGAGAAAACTGATGCGGGCCATATAACCGGTGTCCTCCAGGATCGTGATCAGCCCAAAAAGAATCATAATCTGGGGAACGAAGACCAATATTCCGCTTAGTCCGGCAAGCAGCCCATTAACCAGCAGATCGCTCCACCAGGCTTCCGGCAAAAGCCGGCCCAGCCACCCTCCCAGTTGTGAAAAAGAAAAGTCTATCGCTTCCATGGGGAACCTGGCCAGCCAGAATACGCTTTGAAACAGAAGGAAAAGAACCCCCACCAGGATTACATAGCCCCATCGCCGGTGCAGCAACAGGTTGTCCAGTTTTTCGGTAAACAGGGTTTTTTGCAGGGGATCCGGCTCCGAGACAGTGTGCTGCATGATCTGTTTGATCCTGGCATAACGCTGCATGATCTCGTCCGCCTGTATTCGTGTATGATTAAAAGCGTGGTCGCTTTCGATCTGCTCTATACCACCTTGTATTTTTGGAGGAAAGTCGAAATTTTCGTGATTGATCAGGTAATGAATCGCGGTATAATCGCTGATCTCTTTTTCCGGAAACAACTCTTTTACGTCCCGGACGGCTCCTGCCGCAAGTATGTTGCTGGCGATAAAATTCCGGGCCGGGGCCTGATAAACCTGACGGGCCATACCCTGAATTACTTTTTTCAATGGAGGGATACCCTTGTTCTTGCGGGGATTAACCGCTACTACCGGTATGCCCAGCTCCCTTTCCAGCCCGTCAACATCTATTTCGATCCCCTTTTGTTTGGCAAGATCCATCATGGTCAGGGCAACGATCACCGGAATCTTCAGGTCAATGATCTGGGAGCAGAATAACAGATTCCTTTTCAGATTACTGGCATCAACCAGTAACACAACCATATCTGCCTGAACAGCAGGGTCCTGACCTAAAAGGACTTTATAAGTCACCCATTCATCCGGTCTTTTGGGATAAAGGCTATAGGTTCCGGGAAGATCGATGATATTTACCTGGTTCCCCGGGTTTAGCTCACTTGTGCCGGTTTTTTTGTCTACAGTCACTCCTGGAAAATTCCCTACTTTCTGGTTCAGCCCCGTAAGGGCATTGAACAGGGAGCTCTTCCCGCTATTGGGATTGCCTACTAATGCAATATGAAGATTGTTTTTTTTCAAACTGAAAGGACCCATGCGGACCGGTAAAGTCTGCAAAAGTAACGCCTTATAGGTGACAATGTTTACGATATACGGAGGATCTTCCAGCGAAAGCCCCGAAGTTCATCTTCGGGGCTTTCGAATCTAATGATGGGGCTTAGCTCTGAAAAGCCCTTGGCTTTTCAGAGCACGATCAACTTGCCGTTCTCGTAAAAGGGAAGGGTATTGGCGATGTCCGGGGTCAGGCAATAGCGGATATCCTCCTCCAGACCATACCCGCTGAGGCGATGAAAATGAGAGGCATTTTTAACCTTCATGAAGGAAAACAGATCTTTTTTGGCGTTTCCGTACAGGGTCTCGGCAATCTGAGAGGAATCGCAATTGATGGAAAAATTCTTTTTTATCCTATTGATAACGGCCCCGGCGAACAAAAGGTCCTCAATATTAACCCTGTCTTTCCAGGCTGCACAGCCAAGGACAACAGGCAGATTTTGAGAGAGCAGGTAATCGCAAACTACTCCCAGATTAGGAAAAGAACCGGTTATGATTTGCCCGGCACCCCTATCCAGGGCCATATGGAGTAATTTGGTGCCATTCGTAGTCGTAAGGACCAGGGTCTTTCCACCTACAAATTCGCGGGGATATTCAAAAGGAGAATTACCATGTTTTAACCCTTCGGCAATTTTGCCATCCCGCTCACCGGCAGTAATGCCATCAATCTGTTTGCCCAATTCAATGCATTTGGCCACGCTGTCTACCGGAATAACACATTTAGCCCCGTTGTGCAGGGCTGTGGCAATGGTAGAAGTGGCCCTAAGGACATCAATGATCACCACTACGGCGTGACTCAGATCATATAAATGTAATAAGGCGGGGGAAACTGCTGTATATAAGCTGGGTTTGGAACTTGTCATAACGGAATAAACCGCAAATTTAAGGGTTCGTACGGACCTATCTGTCTAAAACAAACCTCCATTTTTCAGATTCAGCGTATTCTTTGATCATTTGATTACGCTGTTCCAGGAGTTTTTTCAAATAATTGGTAAGGAATAATTGATTGACCACCTTGCCCAAACTGCCATAAGGCGCCTCAAATTCGAGCAGGTCAATGATCAGGGTGCCATTTTCTATGGATTTAAAATGGTGTTCGTGTTTAAAACGCTTAAAATCGCCACTTACCATTTCATCCGTAAAGGAAAAAGGTCGTACCATAGCGGTGATCTTCGATTTCATGACCCTTTTGCGCATTATATGTTTTGCCTGCCAGGTAACGGTTTCATCAAGACCGATCAGCCCGCTGGTGGTTCCTCCTATGGCCTGTTCTCCAGTATGGGCCATAGATTTACGATGGAGCTCAATACTCCGGGAAAGGTCAAATACCCGTTCCGCAGAAGCGGCAACAAAAGTCGTTAGATGGATGGTAGGCATGGGGTTATTATAATAAGACGATGACCGGAAGAGGGTTAAATTTTCACCAATAACCCTCTTCCGGTCATAAAACAAGAAAAAATCATTCCAACCTTCTGCAGAAGCTTAAAAATTGTGCTTATTAACTAAAAGGAAGCTTAATAATTTTGGCCTGGAGGAGCTTATCGCGAACCTTGATATAAATTATTGTATCAATATTGGAGAAAAAACTATCCACATAACCCAAACCAATGGCCTTGCCAAGCGTAGGGGATTGCGTTCCGGAGCATACTTTTCCAATTATCCGGCCTGAAAAATCCTTGATCTCATAATCATGACGGGGGATCCCTTTTTCCATCATTTCAAACCCTACCAGTTTGCGGGTGATCCCCTCTGCTTTTTGGCTTTCCAGGATTGGGCGGGCGGTAAAATCCTTCGTGAATTTGGTGATCCAGCCCAGACCGGCTTCCAACGGAGAGGTTGTATCGTCGATATCATTTCCATAAAGGCAATAACCCATTTCCAACCGAAGGGTATCCCTTGCCCCCAGACCGATGGGTTTCAGCCCCTGAACGGCCCCCGCTTCAAATATTTTATTCCAGATCGTATCTGCTGCTCCGTCCTTGTCTTCAAAATAGATTTCAATTCCCCCTGCCCCGGTATACCCGGTTGCGCTGATGATAACATTCTCCACACCCGCGAGCTTCCCTTTTTCAAAAGTGTAATATTTCAGATTGAGAATATCGATATCCGTCAGCGTCTGCATGATCTTTGTCGCATTGGGCCCCTGGATGGCCAGCAGGCAGGTTTTATCGGAGATATTGTGCATCTCTGCACGCCGGTTATTGTATTTCGATATCCAGTTCCAGTCTTTTTCAATATTTGAAGCATTCACGACCAGCATATATGCCTTATTTTCTTCGAGGCAATAAACGATCAGATCGTCAACGATTCCGCCACTCTCATTGGTAAGTGCGCTGTACTGCGCCTTTCCTGCGGTTAATTTTGATGCATCATTTGTGGTGACGCGTTGGATCAGATCCAGGGCATGCTCCCCTTTGACAATGAACTCGCCCATATGGCTGACATCGAAAATTCCGGCATTGGTACGGACGGCATGATGTTCATCGTTTATACCGCTATAGCTGATGGGCATATTATAGCCGGCAAATTCAGCCATTTTCGCGCCAAGGGCAATGTGTTTTTCTGTGAAAGGAGTACTCTTCATGTATGTGATTTTGTGCGGCAAAAATATGGTTTCTCGTTCAATAAATTAAAGCAAAAAGGGCTTCCCGGCCATTGCCGGAGAAGCCCGTGTTCCAACTTCAACCAACTGATTTCAACCTTTTATTTTGATGGCTTGTCCATTTTTCCGCTTGACTTGTCCCTTCGTTGGGCCGGTTTGCCCGTCAAACCTGCCCGCTTATCGAATAAACAATGCCGACAAAAGATAAAGATGTGCATCTTCCATTCTATTCATTGCCGTACTCTTGATCACTGCCGTATCCGTTGATTTTTTGGGTTTGGCGGGCTCTGCAGGGGAGTGATACCGGTATCCGTCATTATTCGGGGAAGACTTGTCTTTGCTCTTTTTTTCCGGTCCTTTTTTTCCGGTATTATTTGTTTTATCCTCATCCTCCTCTTTATCCTCTCCCGACACCGTGTTTTTTTTATCAGTCCTCGAAAGACCGTCCGGGGTCATGATATATTCAACGTTATTCGTCCAGTGATAACTGTTATTCCAATCCCCATCATCATCCGAATCAATGCTCCAGTCATCATCGTTATGGTTGTTCCACCGGATATGCCGGTTGTTTACATTCACGTTGAACCAACGGTATCTTTCGACATTTTTGTTCACGATGATCCGCTTCCCTACCGGAATGGCTACGGCAACCAATACCTGCTGATTACGGAACTTCTGATCCCGTGTAATGGCAAACCCTTTTGGCAGATAAAGAATGCTGTCTGTCTGCCGGGGTGTGAAGGTGATCTTTTCGGCAAGGGCCTTGGCGATGGTGGGATTATTGCCGCGACTGAACCGGATCACATGCACATGATAGTCGGAATCTTCGCTTTTAAACAGGTTTATCCGAACTGTTCTTAACAGCAGGCTATCTTCATTCAAATAGTAAAAAGGACCATTCCTTTCCCAGTCAGAACTAAACAACCAGTCATTATCATTGTCGTAATAGATAACCTTATCCTCTGTGGTTTTCAGAATTAATTTTCCCTGAACAGGCTGGGAAAGCTGTAACGTTTCTTCAATATGTTGTCTTGTCCGGAAATTGTTGAAGACCATTCCGGCCAGAGCGACAAAAGAAAACAGGCCGATCACCCACAAGGCGGCAAAAGTATATCCCAGATAATGGTTTCGGGATCGCACCCCGGTGATCCTGCGGATCAACCAGGTGAGCAAGGCAATAACAGGGATAACCAGGAATAATATAAAACTTGCCCAGGCCAGGAAGTTCTGCCAGAATCCGCCCAGGAGATAACTTTTGATGGTTATAATTCCATCGCCCCGGAACGCAAATCCGATCAGAACCATGATCAGGGAAAAGGCAATGATGCCGGCGATGAATAAAAAGAAAGCTTTGAACAAAACTCCGATAGCGTGGCCAATGCCGCTGCCGGTCTTACGGAAGATCGGAGCCGCTTCGGATTTGAATGATTGGGTACTTTGTTTCATTTGTTCCCCGACTTTGGAGAACTGTTCCTGCATTTCACTGCCCATTTCTTTGGCACGGCCCTTAAAATTTTCGATATCACCGCGAATTGTATTCTTAATGGACTCCAGGTCAACTTTTTCTCCTCTCATTTCCAGTTTTTCGGAAGCGGAAACTGCTTCAGGAAGCACTATCCACAAGACCAGGTAGGTGATAAAAAGTGATCCTCCGAATCCTCCGGTAAGAAATGCCGGACCTGCATCAAAATCGAACCAGATATTACGGAAAACCGACGTTATGATACCCAGGATCAGCGGCAGTGCAAAGATCAGACGCGGGATCCAGACGTCGATATGAAAATAGGCGGCCAGACCGCTGGCTACACCTGCGATTACCCGGTCTTCTCCATTGCGATAAAGGCGTTTGCGGACATTGGCATCCAGGGATCTTGGCGGAACCACGATCCAGAGAATGATATATAAAATAAACCCGAGACCGAATCCCCCAAAAGTGATCAGTGCAAAAAGGATCCGCACAATAGCGGGGTCCAGGCGTAAATAATTAGCCAAACCGGCACAAACACCGCCCAGCAGTTTGTCATTCTCGGACCGGTAAAGCCGGCGGGGCCCTTCCTGAGAAAACGAATGCGCGCTGCTTTGCTGACCTGCGTTCCCCGGACTTCCGGTTCCGGGATCCTTTTCCGCGCTGCCTGTAGTGAAAGCGCCTGAACCGGCATTGGCTGAGGTGCCTGAATGGGGTGAACCGGCCCCTTCCTCCTGTTCGAAATCTTCCGGACGCCCCATACTGCCGATGATCGTATTTACGTCTGCATCGGTAATACAGGTAGCACCTTTTTTCAGGTTTTCAGAAAAAAGCTCTGCAAACCGGTTTTCGATATCACTGATAATTTCATCACGACCTTCTTCATTGGCGAAATAACCACGCAGGCTTTCTATATATTGCTGAAGAATTTCATAAGCAGTCTCTTCAATGGGGACTACCCTGCTATGAAAGTTTATGTTGATTATCTTTTTCATTTGAGTTGTATTTGAAGGTTGAAGTTTAGAAGGTGATCGTTTCGCCGGTTGTCCCGCTCATGCCGTTTGTCTTGTTGGTTAGAGAGTGAACGGCATTGGCCAACTCGTTCCAGGTAGCCTCCAATTCCCCGTAGAAGGCTTCTCCTTTTGGCGTTAAGGAGAAATATTTCCTCGGGGGCCCGGAATTACTTTCTACCCAGCGGTAAGTGAGCATATCGGCATTCTTTAACCGGGTAAGCAAAGGATAAAGCGTTCCCTCCAGTATATTAAGGTTGGCGCCCTTCATCTCTTCGACAATATCCGAAGGGTATGCTTCGCCGCGCCTGATAACAGAGAGAATACAAAACTCCAGGATACCTTTCCGCATCTGGCTCTGGGTGTTTTCGATATTCATACTTTAGATTTTTGAGCTTTTGCCTTTCCTCCTCCTGTCGATTGCCTTCTGTTCTTTTTCCCGAAGAGTGGGGTATGGCAGTGAATAATTATCTTGACAAACCAAAGGTAAGTACTATTTTAGTACTATGCAACACAAAGTACTGTTTTAAGGAAGGTAATTTTCATAGGCTACTAATGGCGAATGTATAAAATGCACCATGGGAGCGGTTTTCACGGAGAAAACCGGGTATATGGCAGTATGAGAAAACCGGACAAAAGGTAAAAGTCAGGGATGAATGGCAGCTAATGTTTTAGTATAAAAAATAAATTAAAAAGAGATTAAAAAAAGATATAATGAAAGCACAATAACAATTAGATTTGTGGAAGACCCCATACCGATCCGCCAATTTTATGGGTTTGACACTTGTAAAATGCCAGGATCGTGTATTTTTAAAACAACCTTTTTTACCCATGATCATCACAAGGCCAAAATCCGATCGTGTCGCCCTACGTTTGTACATAATAGCAAAATTAGCCCTATGCTTTATCGCAGGATTTTCGTCTGCGATTATGCTTTTCCGTTTGCTAAAGTTTTAGTCCATTATTTCTTCAACCCGATTTCCCTCAGACGTTCGTCCAGGTATTCTCCGGCGGTAGTATCTTTGTAATTCTTCGGATGTCCGGTATCGATGCAGCCCGGCAAACAGCCAAGACTCATACTGCTTTTTGGGTGCAAAAAGAAAGGAATGGAATAACGTGAATTATCCCATAAACTTCGCGGAGGATTTACCACCCGGTGAGTAGTGGATTTTAATTTATCATTCGTCAGTCTTTGTAACATATCCCCTACATTAACGACGATCTGTTCGGGTAAAGAAGTCACCGGCACCCATTCCTTTTGTTTGGAAAGAATCTCCAATCCTTCTGCGGACGCCCCAACCAACAAGGTGATCAGGTTGATGTCCTCGTGTTGCTCTGCGCGGATGGCCGACAGCGGCTCGCTGGTTATGGGAGGATAATGGATCGCCCGCAAAATGGAATTTCCGTTGTGCACGTACCTATCAAAGTATTTTTCATCAAGACCAAGATAAAGCGCAATGGCTCTCAAAAGAAGATTACCTGAATTCTCAAAAGACCGGTACGCTTTGGAAAAAACAGGAGAAAAAGAGGCTATTTCGGTAACCGTTAAATTAGCAGGATATTCCCATTCTATAGGATCGCTGTCGGTCACCGTTTGGCCGAATTGGAAGAACTCCTTCAAATCGGCCGCCTTACTCCCTTTGGCGTGTTCTTTGCCGAAGGAGGTGTAGCCCCGCTGTCCTGCCAGTCCGGCTATTTCATATTTCTTTTTTACATCGAGGGGCAAAGAAAAAAACTCCCTGGCATTTTCATAAAGACCGGAAATGGTTTCTTCGGCTATACCGTGATTCTTTACCGCTACAAAACCTACCTCTTCATAGGCTTTACCTAAAGCATCTACAAAGGAAGCTTTTCTTTTCGGATCGAGAGAAAACTCCGCCAAATCAACCACGGGAATAGCCATAATAATTGTTTTAGATTAACAATTTAAGTTAACAATGAATTTTGTAAGTAGCTTTAAGGGTAAAAATAATAAGTTTTGGCACACCGACCTGCAACCTTTCTTTTCCTGGCCCCTTTCCTTTTTTTGGGGTCCTGCTCCCCGGGGTACTCCCGTTATGTTTCTATTTATAAAGCGTGGCGGGATACATCAGGGACGGGCCAGCCGGATTATAGCCGCCTGGAATGCTGGGCCGCCCACCCCAATAAAAAAGATCCCTCGGACAGCATTCCCCTCCCTCTGCGGGAGGGCACGATCCAGGATTCAGTGGTTGATGTTTTTTTTCTCCACCCAACCACCCTGGTTTCTTCAAAGGATACGCAATGGAACGCTGTTATTAACGACCCTGCCCTGAATGCCAGGACCGATTATACTACTATCCTTTACCAGGCAAGCGCTTTTAATGAATGCCGTGTGTTTGCGCCAAGATACAGGCAGGCCCATATCCGGGCTTATTTTACGAAAGACAGCGCCGCCGCCCGAAGTGCATTCGACCTGGCTTATTCCGATATCCGCTCAGCTTTTCAATACTATCTGGATCATTATAACCAGGGCCGCCCAATAATTATTGCCTCACATAGCCAGGGAACGACACATGCCCAACGGCTGCTCAAAGAGTTTTTTGAGAACAGGCCGCTACAGAATAGATTGGTGGCTGCCTATATCATGGGCATGGCCATACCACGGGATTCTTTTGCTACCCTTTCTCCCTGCAGGGACTCCTGCTCCACCGGATGTCTTATCGGCTGGAGGACTTTTAAAGACGGATATGAGCCGGAATATGTAAAAGAAGAACAAGGCAGCTCCTGGGTGGTCAACCCTTTGACCTGGACTTCTTCGGAAGAGCCTGCCCCCCGAAGACTGAACAAAGGCGGCATCATTTCCAATTTTAATGAGGTTTTTCCCGGGATTACGAATGCCCGTATCCATGACGGCATCCTGTGGGTACATCGTCCATACTTCCCCGGTAGTATTTTCCTGCGAACGAAAAACTATCATATCGGGGATATCAATTTGTTTTATCTCAATATCAGGGAAAATGTCCGGACCAGGATCCGCTGTTTCTGGAAGAACTAAGACTACTAAAAACAATGGCCTGGTTAAAACTCTGCGCTTTTTGGAGTTCTTGGAAAAGCGATCACATCCCGGATATTCGTCATCCCCGTTACAAAAAGCATCATCCGTTCGAAACCTAAGCCAAAACCAGCATGGGGGACGGATCCAAAACGACGTGTATCGAGGTACCACCACATTTCCTCCACCGGAATATCCATTTCTTTCATACGGGTTTCCAGTCTTTCCAGTCTTTCTTCTCTTTGCGATCCTCCGACGATCTCCCCAATCCCGGGAACCAGGATGTCCATAGCTGCAACCGTCTTTTCATCATCGTTCTGCCGCATATAGAATGCCTTGATCTCCCTGGGGTAGCCGGTAACGATCACTGGTTTTTTAAAATGTTTTTCAACAAGATAACGCTCGTGCTCGCTTTGCATATCAATGCCCCATTTCACTTCATATTGAAACTTTTTCTTTTTGTAAGCAGGAGATTGAAGCAGTATTTCGATGGCTTCGGTATAGGAGATCCGTTCGAAATCATTATTCACCACGAACTCCAGTTTTTCGATCAAACCCATTTCACTGCGCTCTGCCTGCGGCTTTTGTTTTTCTTCCTCGGCCAGACGCTGGGATAGGAATTCCAGGTCTTCCAGGTTATGTTTCATGACATATCCGATCAGATAACGGATAAATGCTTCTGCCAAATTCATATTATCTTCCAGGTCATTGAATGCCATCTCAGGTTCGATCATCCAGAATTCTGCCAGGTGCCTTGCTGTATTGGAGTTCTCTGCCCGGAAAGTAGGGCCGAAAGTATAGATCTCACTAAAGGCCATTGCACCTAATTCCCCTTCCAATTGCCCGCTTACGGTCAGATTGGTGGCCCGGCCGAAAAAATCTTCTTTAAAATCAATATTGCCGTCTTCGCTGCGGGGTGGATTATCGAATGGAAGGGTGCTCACCCGAAAGGTTTCTCCGGCGCCTTCCGCATCAGAGGCCGTAATGATCGGCGTATGCAGGTAAACGAATCCCCTGTCGTTGAAAAATTGATGAACGGCAAAAGCCAGGGAATGCCGCACACGGAATATTGCTCCGAAAGTGCTGGTCCGGAATCGCAAGTGGGCAATTTCACGGAGATATTCCAGGCTTGGCTTATTCTTTAATTGCAAAGGATATTTGTCAGGATTGCATTCTCCCAATATTTCGACCGAACCGGCCTTAATTTCGACGGCCTGGCCTTTTCCCAGGGAAGCCACCAGTTTTCCCTGCACCTTCAGGGAAGCCCCCGGGGTAATCTTTTTCAGAAAAGCCTCCTCATAAGAACCCAATTCCACTACAATCTGCAAATTATTGTTGGTCGAACCGTCATTAAGCGCGATAAACTGATTATTTCGGAATGCCCGGACCCATCCCATTACTGTTATTTCCTGATTCTCCGGTTTTGTGGAGAGCAATTCTTTAACTTTCACTCTTGTGTTGAACATAAATCAATTCTTTAAGGTTGGCAAATATAAACCAGATCGAGCCTTTTGAAGGGAAAAATCGACTTTTTTGATGCATATAAAGGCCTGAAAAGCAGGGTTTCTTAAAAAAATTTTTTGATTTTTGGGTTTTTGTGTTAAAATTGCAGTGGAATTAAGCTGATTAGTTCATATCCAAAGCTCACAGCTCATCAGTTTTAGTCGTTCCGTTCAACATTATAATCAAAATTCATTTTTCACATTCTCAACTTAACAGACTGGCTGTTTCAGAATGAGGTTTAACTCTCAAGCTATTTTATGTACGACATTCTCCAATTGAACGACATGCTCGTTCCAGAACTGCTCGATATTGCAGAGCAGTTGAAAATTTCCGGCTCCAAGAAACTGAGTAAACAGGAACTCATCTACAAAATATTGGACAAACAAGCTGTTGTAGCAAGCGAAATTAAGCCAGACGCCGCTGATGATAAACCCAAACGCAAACGAATCATAAAGACTTCCACAGCTAATTCAACCGAAGAAGCAATCGTGGAAAGCGAGGAAGAAGCTCCGAAGAAACCGGAAGCTAAAAAAGAAAGCCGCAAAAAGGAAGAAAAACCACTCCTGAAGAAAGGAAGGAAAAAAGAAGAAGCCGAAGAAGAAGAGTCCGCTCCGCCACCCCCCCCGCCGCCACCTCCACCTCCGGTACAGACGGTAAAGGTGCTTCCCCTTAAGAACCATCCTTCTCCTGAACAGAGGAACAGGATGGAGAATGAGCAGAAGAGCCGGTTGGAAAATGAAGAGAAGAACAGGATGGAGGAAGATGAAGAAATGCCCGATGACGAAGAAAATGGCGATCAGCAATCACAGGACGACTCCGATTCCATTCCGGAAGTGAACCGTTCGGGCGATTCCATGGCGAACAAAATGTATCCCCAACGCAGGAATGAAGTTTTCAACATAGAATTTGACGGTGTAATCCAGGCGGAAGGCGTTCTTGAAATGATGCCAGACGGATATGGTTTTTTACGCAGTAGTGATTATAACTATTTGTCTTCCCCGGATGACATTTATGTTTCCCCTTCACAGATCAAATTATTCGGCTTAAAAACAGGAGATACCGTCCATGGTGCCGTACGTCCTCCCAAGGAAGGTGAAAAATATTTTGCATTACTGAAGGTTGAAACGATTAACAGTAAAGGCCCTGAAGAGGTCAGAGACAGGGTTCCCTTCGATTACCTGACCCCGTTGTTCCCTTTCGAAAAGATGAATCTTTTCACGACTCCGAGTGATTATTCAACCCGGATCATCGATCTGTTCACGCCGATCGGTAAAGGGCAGCGCGGATTGATCGTGGCGCAACCAAAGACGGGTAAGACCATGTTATTGAAGGCTGTGGCCAATGCCATTGCCGCCAATCATCCTGAATGTTACCTGATGATCGTGCTGGTGGATGAGCGCCCTGAAGAGGTCACCGACATGGAACGCAGCGTAAGAGCGGAGGTGATCGCCTCTACCTTTGATGAACCGGCTGAAAAACATGTAAAAGTTTCTACCATTGCCCTGCAAAAAGCCAAACGTCTGGTAGAATGCGGACACGATGTGGTGATCCTGCTGGATTCCATTACAAGGTTGGCTAGAGCACACAATACAGTGGCTCCGGCATCCGGTAAAGTATTATCCGGCGGTGTGGAAGCGAATGCCATGCAAAAACCCAAACAATTTTTCGGTGCTGCCCGTAAGATCGAGAACGGCGGCTCCTTAACGATCCTGGCAACCGCTCTTATCGATACCGGCTCTAAAATGGACGAGGTTATCTTCGAAGAGTTCAAGGGTACAGGAAATATGGAACTACAACTGGACCGCCGCCTGGCCAACAGACGTATCTTCCCGGCCATTGACCTGGTTGCCTCTTCCACCCGTAGAGACGACCTTCTGCTGGAAAGAGAAGTATTGCAGCGAATGAACCTGCTGCGGGTCTATCTGAATGACATGAATACAGAAGAGGCTATGAACGAATTGCTGAAACGCATGCGCGGAACCAAAAGCAATGAAGAGTTCCTGGCCAGTATGAATAGCTGAAGGCCTACCGCCCGACCCTCCAAAGGGGGAGTTGCGCAAGACGCCAAAAAAGGCGGATTTAAAAAATAAAAATATAAAAAGCCGCATCTTCTTAAAAAGGATGCGGCTTTTTCGTTGTTTCGGGGGCTATACCAGCCCGTCGATCTTTTTAGCCAATTTATGATCCTTTTCGGTGACAGTATTGCCTGCATCATGGGTGGAAAGCCAGATTTCCACCTGATTGTAAACATTGGTCCACAGTGGATGATGATCCATTTTTTCAGCTGCCAGCGCAACCCTTGTCATAAAGGAGAAGGCCCCGGAAAAATCTTTAAACTCGAATTTTCTGTAAAGGCTATTGTTTTTTTCTTCCCACATATAAAAAAACGTTTAGTTGCAAAGTGTTGAATTACTACAAGCCTCAAGCCTAAAACCTAAAGCTAAAAGCTTCAAGGTTCTCAAAAGATCAAATGTCCTTTATTTCTGATCTTATCCTGCGCCAGTTCCATGACCAATTGTACTCCGGGAACCGTTTTAATGGAGTTCATCAAGTCCTTCAACTTATCATCAGCCACCATGTCGCCTTTTAAAAGCCATAAAAAATCAAGATGTTTAAATTCAGGAAGAAGGTATTCGCCGTCGAACTGATTATTATACAGGAAATGTTTCAGACAGTTGCCGGACTCGGGGTATTCATAAACCTGAAAGAAGTATTGACGCTGTTTTTTTGTCAATTGTATTTCGATCTCGTTGTTGATCCTGAAATCAAACCGAAACCGGTTATTCATATGCCAGCAGAACAGGTAATCCTTAACCGGCGCAACAACGCCCAGCAAACGGGTGTCTTCAAAAAACTCACCCGCCAGATCATCTATCGTCAATTTTAATTTCATCAGTTCACTTAGATTTTTTTACAGGTCAGATGGATCTTGCGATTCATCAGTTCATAATCTAAAACTGCACCGGCCCTTCCAATACCTCATTCCCGCGCCGGTATTTCACTCTTGTAGTATCTCCTTTTTTGAAAGTAGCCAGCGCTTCCATATATTTTTGAATAGAAGTTACGGGGAAATTTCCTAACTGCACAATTACATCACCTGGCTTCAGCCCGGCTATCTGAGCAGGCCTGCCTTCTGTGACGCCATCTGCCCTTACCCCGGCACCGCTAAAAGCATAGTCCGGCATAATACCCAGCGTAACCGTGAACCGGGGGCCGCCCATTTGCGTTTCCCGGGTTTTGGCAAAAGCAATCCTGCCTTTATTATTCAGATTTTCAATAATAGCATAGATGAACTTCAGCACCTGTAATTCGCCTGTATAGTTGATCTTGTCATAATCGTCCGTTGGCTTATGGTAATCACTGTGTATGCCGGTGAAAAAGAAAAGGACCGGGATGTCCTTGCGATAAAAAGAAGTATGGTCGCTGGGACCTGTTCCGCTGCTGTCAAATTTAAAGGAAAAGCTGTTTTTATCCCCGCAGTTGGCGATTGCCTCACTCCAAACCGGTGATGTCCCATAACCGCCGATAGTCAGCGCATGGGTACTGTCATTCAACCTGCCAACCATATCCAGATTGATCATATAATTTACCTGCTTCAGATCGGTTGTCGGGTGTTCCACAAAATATTTGGACCCGAACAGCCCCAATTCCTCCCCGGAAAAAGCGATAAAAAGATAATTGTTGTTTTTAAGCTTTGAACCTTTCAGCTGGCGGGCCAGTTCGATAACAGCCGAAACGCCGCTGGCATTGTCATCTGCACCCTTAAATATGCGTCTTTCAGAACCATGGTAAAGAGAATTACTGTCTTCCCCATAACCCAAATGGTCATAATGAGCTCCGATAACCACCGTGACCGGCGCTCCATTATCCAGATAACCTACCACATTATGCCCGGTCCGTTTTTTTTCAGTAAAACCGAGCTTCATTTTAATATTCACAGAAGCAGCTTCATCTTTCAGGTATTTCTTTTTTGCCTGCCTTGTAATATAAAAAACCGGAATGACTACTGTTTCGGACCTGTCTTTGGGATCGAAAACAAGATTATCTGCAATTTTCGAAGAATTGTAAAGAATTACGGCCGTAGCGCCTTTTTTCGCATATTCCTTAATTTTGCCATGTATGGCCTCGTTAAGATCGAAATGCGGATGGCTCCTGTTTGCTTCCAACAGGTCCTTCAAATCCACGAACCACGGCTCCCCACTTTCCTGCAAGGCTACGGCCGGGGAACCCGAAACTGGTTTTACCGCACTCCAGGCCATGGGGAAATAGTCTTTATTCAGGATAAACTCCTGGTCTTCCACCGAAAATGAGGTTTCGGGACCTATCTGACGGCCTTCATTGATCTCAAATGCCTGAAGCCAGCCATGCTGGTCCCCAAGAGGCCGGAGACCCTCTTTCATGAATTCTATACTGATGTAATCACTGGCCAGTTTTTCACCCGGAGATCCTGCCCTTCTACCCTCCAGTTTGTCGTCAGCGAGGTAACGAATATGCGTTTCCAGGTTGGTCAGGGTGATTTTATCGGCTTTTTTCAGTTTTTGAGCAAAAGAAGGCAGAAAGGGAAGGGCAAGGACAAAGGTGAGGACGGTAGTACGAAGGGCCATAAAAATCAATTTAATAGAATGATCTTTGGACGCAAAGTTATAGCGGCAGACGGCTATTCCAAGAGGAAGCCAGGAAATATTTACTCCCCCTTTAGGGAGTTGGGGGGTGGGGCCATGAATAATTGACTAAAACTTTTCCACACTCACTTTTTTTCCTTTAATTTTACAGATTGCCCTTTTTTGAACCTGTAGGCAGTACCCATTATGCCCTGAATGGCTAAATGGTTAACTGGCCGTTGCTACAAAAAATTGCCAACTGAAAACTGATAACTCTAAAGAATGGCCTTACCGCACCTTATAAAATATGTGTATACCAATGGGACCGATGAAGTGATTCGCCGGGGAAAGAAGATTCATGCCATCGGTTATGTCGAGCTTATCGAATACGACGAACTATTCGAATCTGTCACTTTTCGTGTAAAAGATGACAGTTACGCTACTTATTACAAGGTATACGTTCAGAAATTCAAGGACGCCAAGACGCTTTCCATACGATGCAGCTGTCCCTATAACCTGGGGGATATCTGCCGTCATGAAGCCGGAGCTCTGATCCAGTTACAGGAACTCCTGGACCGGAATATGCTGAAGGCCCAGGAAGTGCAATACGACCAGCAGCATACGGTCGTGAAAATGAAATTCATCGATCTGAAAAGCATCAGATTATTATGTTCCCCCCAGACCCTGGAGGATACCGAAAAATTCCTGGGAACACAAAAGGCCAAAATATCATCTGCCAAAGATGAGATGGTCAAGGCCTCGGTTGAACTCGACGGAAAGGTTTACCAGGTGGTCATCCGCAAAAATGAGGAAAGGAATTTCGATACCAGCAGCGATTACCCTGATACAGCGCATCCCTTATGTCTTCCTAAAGTGATCGTTTTTTTGCAGTTGCTGCAGGCACATGGCGCCTATTACTTTGACAGTATCCGCAATTGGGATAAAGAAAAAAATAAATTGCTTGAAGCCTATGGTTATTCCCTGTCCGATGATCTGAAAGGGAAGTTTGAATTTACGTATAAGGAAGGAAAACCCTTTTTACGGGTGTTGGATATGTCTATCAAGCGGATAGCTCCTGTCGCCTTGGGAAGACCAAGGATCGCTGAGGCAGACCTTCAGCCTGCCGTTATTACAGAAGAAGAAAAACCTGCTGGTAATGTGCAGCGCATTGGGATCGTATTCAATTTCAATTACGGTAGTTTTCCGGGTTTTGCGCTGGACGCTGTTGCGGGTGAAAGTAATGAGGAGCAATCTTCCTATTCCGGGAAGGTCGAGAAGATGGATCTCTCCAAATTCATTAACACGGATCCTTTTAACGAACCCGATAAACAACTGATCCCCTCCCTTCGCAAAATGCAGGGATCGGAGATTAATAAATACCTGAACCGGAATTCTCCTTTCAGCGGGATTTGGGAAAATATCATACATCATGAAGAAGATGATCTTCCCGAGGAAACGAAGAAATTAATGGTGGAATACCTTCACCCGAAACTAAAGAAGTTATTCGTGGAGGTAAATGCAAACCCATTTATTTTCTATCTGAATGGGCACAAACCTTTCAAAACGGCCAACCTGCAACCGGTTGGCATTACGGGTGAGACCATTACCCCTTTTTTCCAGGTAACGATTCAGGGCGAGAAATTTGAACTGTCCTGTTATGTAAAGATCAACGGACAACCCGTCGAGATCACACAGAACGAATGTGACAGCAGTTTGCTTTTCTTTTATAATAATAACCTCTACCTCTGGAATAAACCGGAGGATATCGCCCTGGTGGAAAAATTTGCCAGCAAACAAAAATGGATTATCGAAAAGGAGGATTGGCCTGCACAGTTAAAAGACTTTATTCTTCCGCTCACCAAGGATTATCATGTTGAGTTTGACGATGAATTGGTAAAAGAAGTGAAGGACGGAGATCCTGAAAGAAGATTATTGTTACAGGAAAAAGGAGATTACCTGGTCTTTCAACCTTTATTTTCCTATAAAGGATTTGAGACAAGGCCAGGCGGAAAAGATGAGATCATCGTTCCCGATGGAGCGCAGGTGCTGATCGTTCACCGGAATAAGGAGGCAGAATTACAGTTTTTCAGAAAACTGGAATCGCTTCATTCACAGTTCATTCATCCGGAAGGATCCTATAGCCTGGCCTTGAAAGGGGCTGACGTGTTAAAGAATAACTGGTTCTTTCTTTTCGTAGACGCCATGGAGGAAATGAAAATTCCCGTCTATGGTTTCGAAGCCCTGAAAAACTTCCGTTTTAATACGGCCAAACCCCAGACCAAGATCCATATCAGCAGCAATACCGATTGGTTCGACGCACGGGTGGATATCGAGTTCGGCGATCAGAAAGTAACAATAGCCGATGTAAAAAAGGCATTGGCCAACCGTCAGCAGTTCGTACCTCTGGATGACGGCACCCTGGGTGTATTACCGGAAGAGTGGATTAAAAAGTATTCCTTGTTGTTCCGGGTCGGGGAAGGTAAAAGCAATCAGCTCCGTCTTTCGAAATATCACATGAGTGTGATCGATGAACTCTACGATAACCGTAACGAGGAAGAGCTGATCATCCGGCTGGAAGAAAAATACGAACAATTGCGGGAATTCAACCGTATAAAGGAAATACCACCCCCTGCCCATCTGGAGGCTATTCTAAGGCCATACCAGGTTCATGGGTTCCACTGGCTGAATTATTTACAGGAAGTCAATTGGGGCGGCATTCTGGCAGATGACATGGGTCTGGGTAAAACTATCCAGGCCCTCTCTTATCTGCACTATTATAAGGATACCCATCAGAAGCTGACCGCCCTGGTCGTCTGCCCTACCACGCTTATGTTCAACTGGGAGAATGAGATTCGGAAATTCTCTCCCAGCCTGACCTATCATATCCACCATGGGGGGGACAGGTCACGCAATAAACAAGCTCTTTCGGAATTTAATGTGATCATTACCACGTACGGGACCCTGCGCAGCGATATCAAACTATTTGTCGATATCCCTTTTGATTATGCCGTACTGGATGAATCGCAGGCCATAAAGAACCCAGCCAGCAAAGTGACGAAAGCCGCCTGCCTGCTGCGTGCCAAACACCGCATTTGTATGAGCGGTACGCCCCTGCAAAACAACACCTTCGATATATTTGCCCAAATGAACTTCCTGAATCCTGGTATGCTGGGCAGCATTGAATTCTTTCGCCAGGAATTCGCAGTGCCTATCGATAAATTCGGCGAGCAGGACCGGAAGGACCATTTACGGAAGTTATTATATCCCTTTATTCTCAGGCGAACCAAAGAACAGGTTGCCAAGGATCTCCCTGATAAAACAGAGACTATCCTGTTCTGTGAAATGGAGGACGAACAAAGGAACGTTTATGAAGCCTACCGGAACGATTACCGGGATAAGATCCTGGGAACGATCGAAACCCAGGGTATCCAGCGGTCCCAGCTTACTATTTTACAGGGCCTGATGAAATTACGCCAGATTTGCGATTCCCCTGCCATTCTTAACGAGACAGACAGATACCCCAACCATTCTATCAAGCTCGACGAGCTGGCCAGGGAGATCACCGAAAATATCGGAGACCATAAGGCGTTGATCTTTTCCCAGTTCCTGGGTATGCTTGCCCTGATCCGCGAAAGGCTGAAAGAACTCGGTGTCAAATATGAATATTTTGACGGAAGCACATCCGCCCAGGAAAGAGAGCGGGCCATTCAAAGCTTTCAGAACGATGATTCCTGCCGTGTTTTCCTTATCTCCTTAAAAGCCGGGGGCGTTGGTCTTAACTTAACGGCCGCCGACTATGTATATATTGTGGACCCCTGGTGGAACCCGGCCGTGGAACAACAAGCCATCGACCGTACCCACCGTATCGGCCAGACCAAGAATATTTTTGCCTACCGTATGATCTGTAAAGACACGATCGAAGATAAGATCCTCCAATTACAGGAAAAGAAGCGGATTTTAGCCCGGGACCTGATTGCGGATGACGACGGATTTGTGAAGAGCCTCACCAGGGCCGATGTGGAATACCTGTTCTCTTAAAAAGGGATCCAGTCCATATTGACCGATAGATACCGGGGAACAACCTGCTTGTTCACCCTACGGACCCCGCCTTTTTGCCACTGGTAACTTCTCCGGATATACCTGAGTAAACGACCTGTTATTTTAGCAGCTATGTTTCATCTCCTGAAAATATATATTTCATTTCTCTTGCCGGGACTTCTGCTTTTTTCCTTTCCTGTCTTTTCCCAGGGAAAGATCAGGGGCTCCGTAAAGGGAACCATTGTGGATACTGCCGGCAAACAGAATCTGGAGGCTGCGACCGTTTCGGCAACTCCCGACTCCGATTCCAGCGGCGCCCAATTCGTCGTCACCAACAAACAGGGAAGTTTCCTCTTCCGGAATCTGAATCCGGGCAATTATCATCTGTTGATCACTTTCCAGGGATATCAACATATCGTAAAGAAATTCACTGTCAGCGCCACCAATCAAACTATCGATTTTGGCGAGCTTCATATGTTGCGGTCCAGTGATATGATGGAGGCCGTCATTGTCCAGCGGCCTCCGATGGCCGTCAAGGGGGATACCGTAGAATACAACGCCTCCATGTATGCTACCAAGCCAAATGCCGTCGCAGAAGATCTTTTGAAAAAATTCCCGGGCATCCAGGTGGATGCAAGCGGCAATATTACCGCACAGGGCGAAACCGTACAACGGATACTGGTGAACGGTAAACGGTTTTTCAGCGATGATCCTAAATTAGCCACCCGGAACCTGCCACCGGATATCATTGATAAAATACAGGTATTCGATGACCTGGACGACCAAAGCAAATTTTCCGGTTTTGATAACGGGAACCGGATTAAAACGATCAACATCACCACGAAGAAAGACAAGCGCCAGGGCTATTTTGGAAGGACGGTCGCAGGTGCGGGATCGGATGAGACCTATGACGCAAGTATCAATATGCACCGTTTTAAGAATGACCAGCAGATTTCTGTATTAGGTCAGGGTAATGATATCAACAAACAGAATTTCACGATACAGGATATTCTTGGCTCTTCCGGAGGACGGCGGGGTGGCGGTGGTCCGGCCGCAGCAACGAATCAGAGCAGTCCCGGACTAACGACGGTATGGGCAGGCGGTCTTAATTACCGGGATGCCTGGAGTCCGAAAACCGAGGTATCCGGAAGCTACTTCTATAATTTCCAGCATGTATCCTCCAATCAGACCAGCAACGCAGTAAAATATCTCGGGAACTCAACGGATTCCGCCTATATCACGAACCAAACCCAATCCTCTATTCAACGGACCCATAACCAACGCATTAATTTTAACCTGGAACAAAAATTCGATAGCAGTAATTCGCTGGTTTTCCGTCCGAACATAGCCTTTCAAACAACAGCCCCCAATGCCTCATACAGTTCTACCACCGTGGATCAGAACGGCGGAATGGTAAATAGTTCGGTAAACAGATCTTCCGGCACGAACAGTGGATTCAATATAAACGGCTCCAATTTAACACTCCGGCACAAATTCAACAAACCTTCCCGGACAATAACCCTCGATCTGAACGGAACGGCAAACGTGAATAACGGAGATGGCTATAATTATTCTATTAACTCATTTCATAAGCTGGGTACGGTCGACACCCTCAATCAATATTATAACGATTCGCTCCATTCGGTTACGCTGAGTCCTACTCTTTCCTATACCGAGCCCGTAGGCAAGAATCAGATCGTGGAACTTACTTATAATTATACTTATGTAAAAAGCACGACCATCAATAACACCTATGATTACGATGATGATGCTCATGATTTCAAGACTTACGACAGCCTGTTCAGTAATTCCTATAAATTTACTTCCCATGCCAGCCGGGTTTCGTTGAATTACCGTCTGCAGCATGCCAAGTATAACCTGAATATCGGCTCCGGGTTACAGTTCATGGATTTTAACAGCTTCAATACGACCAAAGATATCCCGGTTTCACACAACTATATTAACCTGACCCCGACGGTCAATTTTCAATATTCTTTTTCCAGGACCCAACGGCTTCGCTTTTTTTATACAGGAAGGACAGGAAATCCTTCTCCCTCCCAATTACAACCGCTGACCACCACGAGCGATAATATCAGTTATACGGTTGGAAATCCAGGCCTGAAACCCCAGTTCACCCATAGCATCAGGGCTTTATATTCTTCGTTCGATCCAGGGACCCAACGTGTGCTTTTTGCTACGATCAATGCGAGCACCACAGTCAATGATATTCAAAGCGCCATTTCCTACAACGCCAAAGGAGGCCAGACGACCACTTATGTAAACTTAAATGGAACGTATAATGTGTCGGGGTATTTAAATTATGGATTTGCCCTGAAAAAGCCCAAGTCCAATCTTAATTTTATCACGAATGCCAATTATTCGCAAAGCCAGACCCTGGTGGATTCTACACAAGGTGCTGCTACACATGACTACCTCCATTCTTATACCAGGAATACCACCCTTGGCGAAACCATTTCCTGGACGACGAATATTAAAAAGAATTTTGACATGAATTTTAGCTCGGCGTCCTCCTATACCATAGCCAGGAACACTTTACGGCCCACTCAGAATCTGAACTATTTCTCCCAGACCCTGACGGCAGAGCTTACTGCCTATACGAACAGCGGGTGGCTGTTTGCCACAACGTTCAATTATATCTATACCGATACCCGCAATGCCGGATACAACGCCAGTGTTCCGCTGTTGAGCCCCAGTATCGCTAAATCCCTGTTTAAAAAGAAAAACGGAGAACTCCGGCTCACAGCCTTCGATTTGCTGAATGCAAATACCTATGTAAATAAGAATGTTTCAACGGCAGGCTATTCCGTCAGCAGAACGAATACGCTTTCCCGCTATGTAATGCTGACCTTCACCTGGAATCTAAACAATTTCGCGGGATCCAATCAAAAAAAGATGCCGGGCATGTTCCCCGGAATGCGTGGTGGTGGGGGGGGTGGTCGCCGGGGTGGCGGCGGTGGTTTCGGCCCCGATAATTGATCAAAAATTATTTTGATTTCCGTATAAAAGGTTGGTCGGGACTGTTCACGGGGGAATGCCCTACTACGATAACAGACAATAAGGTTCCTAAAAAACGGGAAAGACTGGACGATGGGCGATATATGTCCTTGTAAATCTTTGTTTTACGCGTGTCGTATGACAGGTTGTGCTTCTTCATCAGTATTGGGTTTAGAAAGGGTTTCTACTATTGTAATTAAAGATAACGAAGAAAGTGTTCATTTATTTTGAAAATATTGTTAAAAGGGTGTCGTAGTTTTTCTATTGCACAGGGAAGGGATTGTTTGTACTTTGACAAAAATCCTAGCTATGAGAAACATATTTCTCCCCTTTGCCCCGGTGTTGCTTTCCGCAACGCTAACGGTTTCCGCGCAAGGTGTCTTTTCCAACAAAACACAATCCACCCTTGAAAAGGTCATCCAGGATTACCCCAATCATTTTTTTAATATCAAAGGAGAACTGATCGGTCAAACCCGGCAGGCAAAAGAATACAAATCCACGCTTCAGCTACCGGGAGCTACATCCTGTATCGTTACCCTATACAGTGTTCCCCGCAACGAGGCCTATGGGTGGTCCTGCCTGGTTTACGAAGCCGGAAACTTTGATCAGGCGAAAAGCCGGTTCACTGAAATTTACGATCAGATCCGGAACAGTATTATTAAGATCAGCGGTCAGAAGACATTTATTCTGACGGGCCAATTTGAAAGCCCCGCAGAAGAAAAAAAATATACCCAGGTCATCTTTTCCTTATTACCCGGAGTGGGAGAAATGAAAAAACTGAAAGTGGAATTATCCCTCCGCGAAGAAGGAAAAGGCTGGAAAATCGCACTTAGCGTAAATGACCAGGAGACGAAGGGTTATGAGCGCGAGGCGGTTACCCTCAATTAATCTGCAGAACCATTAACCTTCGTTAACCTTAAATCAAACCTGGTTAACCTCTTTACGGGGATGCCTACGGTATTTTCGTTGGACTAATTATCCACGAAAATATACAGGCATGCGATTGGTTACTCTATTCCTTTTTTTATGCTTAAGCATACAGGTAAAAGTCATTGCCCAACGGGATGGCAGTATCCGCGGTTATCTGCTGGATACGGTTATCCACCAGCCCATAAGCGATGCGACCGTGACGATCCTTGATGCGCGGGACTCCACCCTGGTTAGCTTTTCCCGAAGCCTTTCCTCCGGCAGGTTCCGGGTCGGTGGTTTGGACAGCGGCAATTACCGGCTGCTGATCACGCATATCGGCTATCATACCCTAAGCAGGAATTTTATGATCACCGGAGCAATCAGGGATCCTGACATTGGACAGATCATTTTGACGGATAAAAGCAGTTTGCTTACGGAGGTGACAATAGAAGGTATGGCAGCGCCTGTCGCGATCCGTCATGATACGGTAGAGTATAATGCAGGGTCATTCCGGATAAAGCCCGATGCTGTAGTGGAAGATCTGCTGAAAAAATTGCCCGGAATCCAGGTCGACAAAAATGGTATTATTAAAGCGAATGGAGAAGAAGTGAAAAAGGTGTTGGTGGATGGGAAAGAGTTTTTCGGGAATGATCCTAAGATCGCTTCCAAAAACCTGCCGGCCGATGCGGTTGATAAGGTGCAGGTTTTCGATAAAAAATCCGACCAGTCACAGTTTTCCGGCTTTGATGACGGAAATAGCCAAAAGACGATCAACCTGACTATAAAAAAAGACAGAAAAAATGGCCTGTTCGGAAGACTTACCGCGGCAGGCGGTACGGATGTAAAGGCCGGGGAAGGCCTCAGTAGCGGTGCCTCATACGGCGACGGTACAACCGGAGATACCCGGTACGAGCATAAATTCAATCTTAACCAATTCGCCGGAAGCAGACAATTATCTGTCCTTGGTATGGCCAACAATACCAATAAACAAGGTTTCTCCTTTCAGGACGTCCTTGGATTCAGCGGAGGTATGGGCGGCCCCGGTAATAAAGGGATCAACCAGGGAGGTCCCGATCCTTTTAGTTCCTGTATCCCCATACAAGGCCTGGCCGACAATACCACGGCTATTACCACAACCCTCGCCGGGGGACTTAATTTCAACGATACCTGGCGGCGAAATACAGAGCTGAGCGGAAGTTATTTTTATAATCGGGCAGAAGACCGTACCGACCAACGGGAAACCCGGCAATATCTGTTGCCTGGCAATTCCTTCACACAAGACCGGGATCAGGTTAAAGAAGCACTAAACAAAAATCAACGGCTTGCCCTTATTTCCGATCATCAGCTCGATTCTTCCAATTCCATAAAAATAAACACCTCCTTTATTTTCCAGAATAGCAGAAGTTCTTCAACGATAAAAGACAGCTCCTGGTCGGACTATCCATACGATTTGCTGAATGAGGGCGCTTCTCATTCATCGGTGCAGGCAACTGGGTATGATTGGACCAATTCAGCGCTGTTTCGCCACCGGTTCTCCAAAAAAGGAAGGACCCTGTCGGCAAATCTTTCCCTTGCATGGAATAGCCGTTCCGGCGATGGCTCTCTTTATTCCGTCAATCGTTACTCAAAACCGGGAAACGTCGATTCCGCAGTTACCCTGGACCAGGTTTACGACCTGTCCGGTAAAGGAAATAATTTTGGCTTTACCCTTTCCTATACGGAGCCCTTGTCGAAAAGGTCCCTGTTTGAATTTAGTACCAACTTATACCAAAGTCATTCCACCTCGGACAGGAAGACCTTCGATGCGGACGCCGGCGGCAAATATACCCGGCCCAATGTGCAATTGACCAATGCGTTTAAAAACATCTATACCTATCAGCGTGAGGGCATCCGGTTCCGTCATCAACAGCAAAAATTCAATATAACGATAGGAGCCTTCCTGCAGGAAGCTAATTCCGCCAATCGTTTGGACTATCTCTCCGCGGACAGCTCTCTTCATACCGCCTATGTCAATTTACTGCCGGAAGCAAATTTTCATTATGAATTCAACCGTTACCGGAATCTGCGCATTTTTTATACCACCCATACCAATCAACCCGCCACCACTCAATTACAACCGGTGCCGGATAATTCCGATCCCCTGAATATTACCGTTGGTAACCCTGGTCTTAAACAGGAATACGAACATTCCTTACATCTGAATTATATTTCCTTCGATCCTTTCCGTCGCACCAGTTTTTTCGCCATGTTGAAATACAGGGGCATTCACAACCGGATCGTGAGCGACGACCAAATCGGTCAGACCGGGTCCAGGGTCAGCAAGCCTGTCAATCTGAACGGCCTGTATACTGCGAACGGAAATATATCCTGGGGTTTTCCGGTACGAACACTTAAAAGTAATCTGAACCTAAACAGTACTATTTCTTACGACCATACGGCCAGCCTGGTTAACAGAGTACGGAACAACGGGAATAACTGGGCCCTCGCACAGGAAGCCCAATTGAATTTCCTGTATAAAGAAATATGGGATATTACCTGGGGAGTCAACCTACAGTATAATGATGTCCGTTATTCCCTGCAACCGGGGCAAAATCAACACTATTGGACAACAAATTACAACCTTGACCTGAATGTCTATCTACCCAAAGGATTCAGTATTGCCAGCGACCTGGATTATATCCGACGCAGCGGATTGCCTGCAGACTATAACAGCAGCCCGCTGGTTTGGAATGCAGGGATTGCCAAAAAGGTATTTAAAAGCAAAAAAGCCGAGGCTCGTCTGCAGGTCTTCGATATACTGCGTCAGAACACCGGCTTTTCCCGTAATACTAACCAAAACTTTATCGACAATATTTCCTATAAGGTGATCAGGCAGTATTGGTTGCTGAGCCTTACTTTCCAGATCAGCCGCTTTGCCGGTAAAGCCGTACAGGGGGGTATGGAAGGCAAAGCCGATATAAAGATTATACGGTAAGCTTAATTATGAATGATCCTGATCGTTGGCCCACCCCCCGGATGTACTCCAAATTGTTCTTCCATGATCCGCTCAAACTCCTTCCGGCTTATCTTTTTTCCATCAGATGGAGCCTTCAGCTGATTTTTGCCGGCGTTTCCGCCCGTTATTTCCAAAGTGGTAAAAAGGATCTCGGCGTTATTGTTATTCAATTCGAGAATGGCTCCGGGCAAGCCTCCGAATAATCCCGGGCCTGAGGAAGTCCTGATATCCTCTGCATACCAGGCGATGATATCTTTTCCGTCGCGGCTTTTAGTCGTTGCTTTTTTGCAGAGATATCCTTTAATCGTACGGGTTTCACCGTCCAGTTTCCAGTTTTGTTTTTCAAGGGAATCCCCGATCAGGTATTTTTTAGGGCCCAGATCCTTTTGTTGTATCATTTTCCCGCTGGCATAATTTATATAGGTCTGGTCATCGGGACCGCCTCCGAACCGAACGATCCTTCGATCTCCGTCCTGTCCGGCAGTATTGCGTATATCTTCTTCTTCCGGCAAGCCCCGGCAAACTGACTCCTCCCCTGAAAAAAACAATTCCAGCTTCGAGGTTTGGAATTGGGGCATCAATGCCTTCATGCTTTCATCGGTCATACGCCGGTAGATATCCGTTTTCTGTTCATATACGATCCTTCCTTCCCGGAGAATTGGGGGTAGGGTAACATTGCCGGAGGATGTGGATCCGGCGGTAGAAGGTCCGGTCGCAGAAGGTCCGGTGGTCACCTGGGCATGGGCGGTTTGCAGCAGGGATAGAGCAGAAAGGACTGATAGGGCGATGGCGGGAAGTAGATTTTTTCCGGCGGGTCTTACGACTGTCTGGTATGGCATATGTATGATTTTAGGATACAAATCTATTCCTACCCCCGGCCGAAGGCGGTTAACGGGTCTTGCTTTAATGTTAATTAAGGTTAATATTCTTGCCGAACAAAGGATGATTGTTCTACTTTTAGAAACTATATGCACAGGGGGCGAATATCCATATCACTCATCGTGTTGACGATCGGTACTATCGCAACTTTTCAGGCCTATTGGCTTTGGAAGACCTATAAGGAAGAAAAAAGAATATTTACGATCAGGACCAATGTTCTTTTCCGGGAAACCATTTTTAAGCTGCAGACCTCTAAAATGCATCTGGATACGGCGGTAAAGATCCGCATCCAGGAAAGGCCGGATTTCATGAATATGATGGATGAATTTAAAGTTCGGTCGAAAGAAGGGCAAATGGAAGGTAATAATGATCTTCCTGAACCGGATCTATCGAATGATTCCTCGAATAGATTTATTATTTCCTTACGTCATGATGAGATCAAAGCCTTTCCTGATTCCATCCACTCTGATTCCATCCACTCTGATTCCATCCCTCCCGGTTCCATCCGTTCGGATTCTACCCATCCCGATTCTACCCGTTCTGTTTTTTACCGTACGGTTAACGCCAAAGTTTTCCATTTCCTGGAAGGAATGGATTCCTTGCAGGATCCCATTACCTTAAATGAGCTAACCAGCCGGTTCAGGACCGACCTGGCCAGAGAGGGAATAACCCAACCTTTTATTATAACAATTACCCCCGGTTCGCCGGAAGGGCATCGGCCAGGATTTTTTGCGGGCGGGGCCAATGGAAGTAAAGTAACGATTGGATTCAGGAAACCAATAATCTACTCATTGGATTTTATCAATTTACCCTGGTTCCTCTCCAGGCGTCTCTTTCCTCAGATCCTGTTCTCTCTGACATTGGTGGGGTTTACCGTACTCTCCCTTTTGTTGCTCTATCGTAACTGGCAACAGCAGAGAAGACTTACCCAGCTGAAAAATGATTTCATCAGTAATATAACGCACGAATTAAAAACCCCCATTGCAACGGTGAGTGTCGCGGTCGAAGCCTTAAAAAATTTCAATGCCCTGGAGGATCCCGTAAAGACAAAGGAATACCTGGACATCTCTACGAATGAATTGAAAAGACTGACGCTGCTGGTGGATAAGGTGCTGAAATTATCGTTATTCGAAAGACAGGAAATCGAACTAAAGATCGATTATTTTGACCTGAAAGTTCTCGTAGAGGAAGTTATGTCGTCCATGCGTCTCCAGTTTGAAAAATACCAGGCAAAGCTGGACATCGTAACAAAGGGAACGGATTTTTATCTGAGGGCCGATAAACTGCATATCACCAGCGTGATCTTTAATCTGCTGGACAATGCTTTAAAGTACAGCCGGATAACCCCTTTCGTTCAAATCGGCCTGGGAGCAGAACCTGAACAACTGATCCTTTCGGTTACGGATAATGGGGTTGGTATTCCTGCAGCCTTTAAAGGGAGGATTTTTGAGAAGTTTTTCCGGGTACCCTCCGGTGACCGGCATGATGTAAAAGGGCATGGTCTGGGCCTGAGTTATGTTTCCTATGTACTGGAACGCCAGGGGGGAGAGATCACGGTAGATAGCCAGGAAGGTACCGGCAGCACTTTTACCGTTAAAATACCCCGGGGCAATGCGTAAAATAAAGCTGTTATATGTAGAAGATGAATCCTTCCTTGGCAAGATCGTTAAGGAAAGCCTGGAAAGCCGGGGCTTTGAGGTGTGGATGGAAAACGATGGCGCCAGGGTGATGCCCGCTTTTTCAAAGATCCAGCCCGATGTTTGTATCCTGGATATCATGTTGCCTAATATGGATGGCTTCGAGATCGCTGAGGCGATCAGGAATATCAACACGGGTATTCCTATTCTTTTTTTAACGGCGCGTGCCGGAACGGAAGATGTGGTAAAGGGTTTTAATCTTGGAGGAAACGATTATATCCGAAAGCCTTTCAGTATGGAGGAACTGATCGTACGAATAAATAACGCCCTGAAAAACAACGAAAATAATTCTTTTTCTATAACGGGGGATACGGTCCGGATCGGTAAATATCATTTCCAGCTAAGGCGGCAGGTATTGACATTTGAAAAGGAAGAAAAAAAGTTGTCTTTCCGTGAAAATGAATTGCTGAAATTCCTGTATGAAAACAGGGACAGGGTCATTGACCGAAAAGATATCCTGAACCTGTTATGGGGCAGCGACTCCTTTTTTAACAGCCGCAATCTCGATGTATATATTACCCGGCTGAGAAGGCTTCTGAAAGATGACGAGATGCTGGACATAATCACGATCAAGGGGATAGGTTATCGTTTCGTCATTAACTGAACGGTTATAAATGCCCTTCCCCCTTCCACACACGTGGATTTATGCAGGTAAACAAGAGTTATACGACCAGGATATAGTTTTTCAACACCTCATCGATTTCTTCCAGCCGGAAAGGCTTGGAAATATATTTGTTCATTCCGGCTTCCAGGCATTTTTCCCTGTCACCTTTCATGGCGTCGGCAGTCAGGGCAATAATGGGAATATTGCAATAAGGCTCGGGCATCTGACGGATATGCCGGGTCGTGGTATATCCGTCCATTTCAGGCATATTCACATCCATAAATATGATGACCGGATCACAATGTGGAAGTCTTTCCAGCGCTTCTTTGCCATTACTGACCTGTATCACTTCAAAGCCCATCCTGCGCAGCACCTCGGAGATCAGTAACATGTTGATCGGGTCATCATCTGCCACCATGACACTTGTAGGTTCGGATATCTTTTCAATATTCCCGGGTATCGATGGATCTGATGCGTCGTTTTGCCGGCCTTTGTCAAACAGAGATAGCAGCGTGGCATGCAATTCATGTATTTTCACCGGCTTGGAAAGGAATTTTTGAATGCCTGCCTTGGCTGCTTCGGTCTGATAGATATTTTTTTCAACGGAAGATAACATAAGGATAAAAGGCATATCGTTCCCGGGGAATGCTTTTTTTATTTCTTTCACCATTGCGATGCCATCCATCCCCGGCATACGGTGATCCGTAACGATAAGATTGAAGGACTGTCCCTTTTTTTCAGCCGCCTTTATTTTTTCTAAAGCGGCGGCTCCATTATCAGCCAGCTCGGCTTCGATATGGAAATATGCAAAGGTTTCCTGCATTAGCCGTAGGTTGCTGGCATTGTCATCTACGATCAACACTTTCTTCATCAAAGCCTTTGGAGGAAACAGGATCTCCGGTTGTTCATTGGCTACTTCCAGGTCGAGGTGCAGGACAAAGGCGCTTCCTTTTGCGGGCTCGCTCTCAACGGTAAGATGACCGCCCATCAGTTCTGCCAGGCTTTTGGAAATAGTAAGCCCGAGACCCGTACCACCGTATTTGCGGGTAGTGGAAGTGTCGGCCTGGGTAAAACTTTCAAATATTTTTTTCAGCTTTTCTTTCCGAATGCCAATTCCTGTGTCCTTTACTTCGATGGCGAGTTTTAAATAACTCCTGCCTTCCCTGGAGTAACTCCCGCCGGATCTTTTAATCGAAACCAGGATCTCTCCTTCCCCGGTGAATTTAATGGCATTGCCCAATAAATTTACCACGATCTGTCTGATACGGACAGGATCGCCCAGGAATTGGGACGGGATAGAGGGCTCAACCCGGTAAAGCATTTCCAGTTTCTTTTCGAATGCCTTAATAGTAAGCATATCGATGGTTTCCTCGATCAGTTCATCCAACTTGAACAGGATATGGTCTATCAATAGTTTTCCTGCTTCGATCTTTGAAAAATCAAGGATATCATTGATGATGCCGAGAAGTCCGTAGGCTGATTTTTTTACATTCTGCAGATAGTCCCGCTGCGCCTTCTGCAGCTCCGTGGTAAGGACCAGGTCGGTGAAACCGATAATCCCATTCATAGGCGTTCTCAATTCATGGCTCATGTTTGCCATAAACTCGCTCTTGGCCTGGCTGGCGGATTCTGCCATTTCCTTGGCCTGGACCAGTTCCAGTTCTATTTGTTTGCGCTGGATCGCCGCTGCCAGCGAAGAGGCATAAGAACGGAGGATAGAAAACTCCGCCTCCGACCATTCCCTTTCTTTTTTTAATTCATCAAAACCCACAAAACCCCAAAAATCATCTTTAAGGAAAATAGGAACGGCAACAGAGGATAAAACGCCTGTTTTTTCGTAAATGGCTATAAGTTGGGGATCTTCCTCTTTGCTTTTATAACTAAGGAAGGGTTGTTTGGTCTTCAGCGGTTCAATGATCTTTCGGATATTCTCAAAAGGTATATTCTTTATTGCCGGATTTCCCAACCGGAGATGGACAGGGTCCTCCGTCCATTCATACATTTCATTGGTGAACCATTGCTGCTTTTCCACATCGAAATGATTTTGGAATACATATACTCTGTCAACCATGGCTTTGATCCCCAGGGTCTGTATGGATTCGGAAATGGCCTGGTTGAGATCCGTATTGATCAGCAGGGAATGAGTGCCCTGAGCCACCGCCTGTAATAACTGATCTTTCTTTTTCAGTTTCTCCTGCGCGATCTTGCGGTCTGTGATATTTCGGGAGGTACAGATCAATTTGACCAGCTCTTCTTCATCGACGATAGGTTTGATAATGGTTTCGAGCCAGATATAATTCCCCTCTTTTCTGAGAATGCGATACCGGACGATAACGGTTTCGGTATCGGAAAAAGAAGGTAGTTCCTTTGGCGGCAGAAATTTATGCTGGTCTTCCGGGTGAACGTACTGAGAGAACGATCTCCCGATTATTTCATCCACTTCATATCCAAGAACCGTCCGGACAGATGGAGACAGATACCAGATCGTTCCGTCGATGGCATGCACACTGATAATATCCTCGGAGTTCTCCGCCAGTAACCTGAATTTCTGTTCGCTGTTCAGCAGGGCGTTCTCCGACTCCTTCTGGGACGTGATATCTTGTGCGATACCGAATTCTACCTGCTCATCAACTACTTTTCCTTTTACGGAGAGATAACGCATCCACCCCATCTTGGTAATGATGCGACAGGAAAAGGAGGTTTCATAACCAATAGCTTCCTTATGTTTGATGGCTTTGGCCAATTCTTCCGAAACCAAGGTAAAATCTTCGGGAACAACATAGATCTGCAGGAAATCATCGATCGGCATTTTATCGGGATCTTCTTCTTCAAGGGCCAGCAAGGCCTTAAATTCTTTACTCAGGGACATTTCCCCGGAAAGAAAATCCAGTTTCCAGGAACCCATTTTGGCATAGGTCATGGCATAAGACAGGGTTCGGATCGCATCCTCCTTTATTTGCTGGGTATGTATTTTTTCCGATACATCGAGCCCAATCCCCTGGATCTCCCTGATCTGGCCGTTTTCACCGGACAAGGCGAGGAATTCCCATTCTGTCCATAAAAACTGCCTGGATTGTCCGATCGGTTTGCGGATCAGCAACCTGGAAACTATTCCCGGATTGTTCCAGCATTCATTGGCTACCTGTTGACAACGCGCCAGGTCCTTGGGAAAAATAGTCGTATAAAAAAGGATTTGCAGGATCTCCTGTTCCGTATAACCAAAGGTCTTTAAAAAGGCAGGGTTGGCATAGGTAAAATGGCCTGTCCGGTTGATCCGGATAACATAGTTGGTCTGTGATTGGAGGATAGAAGCCAGGAATTTTTTCTCATTCAATAATTCATTCCGCGCTTTCTGCAATTCCTTATAATTTATTTCTCCTTTTTTAAAAGCTGGCTCCAGAACGAGAATGATAAGACAAAGGATAGCAACGATCAAAGAAATGAATTTGCCGGTATCGATAGTGGATACCTCACTGCTCTTCTCGTTTACCATTTCCGAATAACGTTCGGTCACTTCTTCCATCAGCTCGCTGTACTTTTTCTCATTATATAAAAGGTCACGGAGATACAAATGTTTGTTGATCACCAGCAGCGACGAATCCGCCTGTGTCAGTTCCTGCCCGATAGCCACCAATGGCTGAAAGAATTGCTGGGAACTTGATAATAATAGTTTTATCTGGAAAATACGCTGGGGTACCGGAAGGGGAGTCGATCTTACCTGTTTTTGCAGGAGCTCCTGTTCATTTTGAAAGGATAAAAGATGCCTGGAAATGGTATCTCTCAGAATCTGAGCCTTATTCATTCCGGGATTATTCAGCAATAGAATAGACTCTTTGGCGATAAGCTGGCTGAGTGTCTGCTGATGACCGGACCGGTTGATAGCTTCTATCAGCCCTTTGTTTTCAATGGATCTTATATGATTAAAATAATATCCAAAGAAATTGAACAAAAGTACCGACACAAAAAGGACAACCGATATGCGTATTAGTTTGCGAAAAGGACTTTTCATGAATGTTGCTAAGGGTCTTCAGTCCTTACAACGTAAAACCAACGATTTAAGTTTCCCGGAGGGCAAATAAATTAAGAGAATTACTCATACCAAAATTCGTCCCGGAGACCTTGTAACCGACGCATGGAAAAAGAAAGAATGTATAGAATAGTATGGACGATTGTATTATAACCTTCTTAAGCTGGCAAAACAATCATATGTCAATAATCGATCACCTGTTCCTCCATGGAGACAGGCAGATCCCTCCATTCGTATTGCTGAGTCCGTAATTGCGGTTCAAAACCAGCCTCCCGGATGGCCTCCTGGATGCCCAGTGCCGTGAAACGATGAGGAGCTCCTGCGGCGCTTACCACATTTTCTTCCAGCATGATGCTGCCGAAATCATTGGCCCCGGCATGAAGACATAGTTGGGCGGTTTGTTTGCCGACCGTTAACCAGGAAGCCTGGATATTTTTTACGTTTGGCAACATGATCCTGCTCATGGCGATCATCCGGATATATTCTTCAGGCGTGGTGAGATTGTGTACTCCCCGGATCCGGGTTAACAGGGTATCGACATCCTGGAATGTCCAGGGGATGAATGCCAGGAAGCCTTTTGCTTCAGCCGGTTTCCGGGCCTGAACCTCTCGTATCCTCACGAGATGTTCAAAACGTTCCTGCAAGGTTTCCACATGGCCGAACATCATGGTTGCAGAACTGGTGATATGGAGCTGATGTGCCTCCTGCATAATATCCAGCCACTCCTGCGCCCCGCATTTGCCTTTACTGATAAGCCGGCGGACCCTGTCCACCAGGATCTCCGCTCCGGCACCGGGCAGGGAGTCCATTCCTGCCTGCTTCAGCGCCGTCAATACGTCACGGTGACTCATTTTTTCCAATTTGCAGATATGCGCTATTTCGGGCGGCCCTAAGGTGTGCAGTTTAAGGTTGGGGTACAGGCCTTTTAACTGGCTGAAAAGATCGGTATAAAAACTCAAGCCCAATCCCGGATGATGCCCTCCCTGTAAAAGCAATTGGTCGCCGCCCCAACGGAAGGTCTCTTCGATCTTTCTTTTATATGTTTCGATATCTGTAATATAGGCATCGGCGTGGCCGGGGATCCTGTAGAAATTGCAAAATTTGCAATTGGCAATACATACATTGGTCGTATTTACATTGCGGTCGATCTGCCAGCTTACTTTGCCATGGGGCACCTGTATTTTCCGCAATTCATTGGCCAGGTACATAATTTCCGTAAGTGGAGCATTTTCAAACAGGAACACTCCCTCTTCTATGGACAGAAATTCCCAGTCCATCGCCTTCTTATATAATGTTGATAAATTCATGGATTGTCCTGTTTGTATGGTTATAGGATCAGTAAAGGCAAAGTTAGGACAGCAGGACCGGAATACCACATTTTGTGTAAATGCGGTTTAAACCGTTCATTGACGGGTATCTGCCGGTCATTGAAAAGAAGCAACATAAGATTGAAAAGATGGTCCTTCTTATTTAAAAATAGAATATTTTGAGAGGAAGGGTTTTTATAACCCTAAATTGGTAATATATTTAATGCATTGAATCGAACTAACCATGCTTAGCCAGAAAAACACCTATTCCGAACCTTACCACCCTACCCGCTCAGGCAGATTCCTGCTTTTTATTTATTTGATCATTAGCGGCCTTTTCTGCATTACACCGACTGTTGCCCAGGAAGAGTTTATTCAGCCTCCATCGAAGCTTATCACCAGCTTTCCTTTCACGGTGTTTACCGGCGGTGTTATCCTGGTAAGGGCGAGGCTGGCTGAATTCCCCGACAGCCTGAATTTTATCCTGGATACCGGGAGCGGCGGCATTTCCCTTGATTCGGCAACCTGCCTCCGTCTCAAACTGAATCCCCTTCCTTCCGATAAAACAATCCTGGGCATTGCCGGGGTAAGACAGGTAAAGTTTGTCTATAACCAGACCCTTTTATTGCCCGGCTTATCGGTAGATAGTCTGAATTTTCATGTAAATGATTACGATATCCTTAGTTCGGTTTACGGAGACAAAGTGGATGGGATCATCGGATATAGCTTTTTCTCAAGATATATCGTAAAGATCGACTATGACAGCTCCCGGATCTCCGTTTATTCCAAAGGCTTATATAAATATCCCAAAGGAGGACATTTGTTAAAACCCGTCATTGCGAGCCTTCCGATACAGACGGCTACGGTAAGAGATGAAAATTTAATCAACGCCAGGTACTATTTTGATACCGGAGCGGGTCTTTGTGTGCTGTTGTCCTCTGATTTTGCCAGTGACAGCGGTTTGCTGGATCCCCGTAAGAAAACCTTCCTTACTCAGGCTGAGGGGTTGGGCGGTAAAGCCAATATGCGACTCACCACTATCAAGGAATTGAGAATAGGGCCATACCGTTTCCGGAAAGTGCCCGCCTATATATTTGACGACGATTATAATGTAACCAATTACCCCAGCCTGGGGGGATTGCTCGGTAACGATATCCTACGGCGTTTTAACGTGATCCTGAATTATGAGCACCGGGATATTTATCTCCTTCCTAATTCCCATTACCGCGACCAGTTTGATTATTCCTATACCGGTCTTGGGATCTATTGGGTGGAAGGCGAGATAAGAGTAGGGGATATCATGGCGGATTCCCCCGCGGAAAAGGCAGGATTCAAGCCGGATGATGTGGTTGTTGCCGTAAATAATAATTTCTCCAATAATATCCAGACTTACAAAAATATGCTCCAAAGTACCGGCGAAAAGGTCAAAGTCGTCGTAAAAAGGAACGGCCAGCTCCAAATGCTCGTCCTGAGGGTCAAAAGTATTCTTTAAGGTCAAAATTGGACCATGGGTCCAATAGCCGCAAGGGCCAACATAAGAGATTTTGGGAAGGCTGGCCAAATTCTCCAATAAGGCCAACCTTCCCAAATTTTCCAATAGGCCAGCCAAATTGGATCAAAGGTCAAATGCCTTACCTTGCAATCCTTTTAATGCCCAAAAGAAGGGAAAAGGATTTGTTTATGATACAATATGAAAGGTTTCAACTGGCAAATGGATTGAAGGTACTGGTACACGAAGATGTTTCCACCCCTATGGCAGTAGTGAACGTTCTGTACGATGTGGGCGCCAGGGACGAAAATCCGGCAAAAACGGGATTCGCCCATCTTTTCGAGCATCTGATGTTCGGAGGTTCGGTGAACATCGAGGATTACGAAACACCCTTACAGCTGGCCGGAGGTGAGAATAATGCCTATACGACAAACGACTTTACCAATTATTATATCCAGTTGCCGGCTGAAAATTTAGAAACTGCCTTATGGCTGGAAAGCGACCGGATGTTATCACTGGCTTTTGACGAGAAAAGCCTGGAAGTACAGCGAAAAGTAGTGTGTGAAGAGTTCAAGGAGCATTATATCAACAAACCTTATGGGGATGTATGGTTTAAACTCCGGGAATTGGTCTATAAAAAACACCCTTACCGATGGATGACTATAGGCAGTGAATTAAGCCATATTGAACAGGCCACTCTTACGGACGTAAAAGAATTCTTTTTTAAATATTACCGGCCGGTCAATGCGATCCTGGTTGTAGCGGGCCATGTAAAAACCGAACAGGTCCGTGTGCTGGCGGAAAAGTGGTTTGGAGATATCCCGTCCGGTGAAAAATATATCCGCAACCTGCCTCAGGAACCCAAACAGGACGAGGTCCGGCATCTGGAGGTAACGGCCGATGTGCCGATTGACGCGTTGTACAAATGTTATCCCATGGCTTCCCGGACTGAACCCGGTTATTACTCAGCGGATCTGCTGACCGAAATTTTGGGTGGGGGCGCGTCTTCCCGTTTGCACCAGGTTCTGGTCAAAGAAAAAAAATTATTCAGCCAGATCGAATGTTATCATACCGGGTCGGTAGACCCGGGTCTGGTGGTGATCGAGGGGAAACTGATCAAAGGGGTGAGTCTGAGCGACGCAGATAAAGCGATAGAAGAAGAACTCCTGAAAGTCCAGACCCAAAAAATTGAAGAGAACGAATTGACCAAGGTGAAGAACAAAACAGAAGCGGCCATCGTATTCGAAGACATGAGCGTGATGAACCGGGCTAATAGTCTGGCCATTTATGAACTGCTGGGAGATGCGAATATGATGAACACGGAACTGGGAAAATATCAGGCTGTCAGTGCTGAAGAAATCCAAACGGCCAGCCGGGAGATTTTTGATCCTAAAAACAGCAATACCCTGTATTACCGGGCCAGGAATTAATGGAAAAAGGGATTATTGATTAAAATGTTAAGTGTCACAACGATAAAATATGGTAAACAGAAAGATCGCGCCACCTATTATAGATGCTAAAGAATTTCACCTCGCCTTACCCGTCTACGAAAAACATATTTTGAAGAATGGAGTGGAAGTATACCTGATCGAATTAGGTAACGAAGAGGCATTAATGGTGAACTGGATTTTTGATGCAGGTAATTCGTATGAAGAGAAGAACATGGTTGCGGCCACCGCCAATGCGCTTTTGAAGAATGGAACATCCAGACGCAATGCTTTTCAGATAAATGAACATTTTGATTATTACGGCGCCCACCTGAGCAGGGCCAGTCATCATGAAACGGCTGAGCTTACCCTGCACAGTCTCAGCAAATATGTAAAAGAATTGCTTCCGGTAGTGGCCGAACTGATCATGGACTCTGTATATCCGCAGGAAGAACTGGATATCTTTAAAAAGAACGGGCAGCAAAGATTACAGGTAAGCCTGAAAAAAAGTGAATTTGTTGCCGGCCGCCTGATCGACGTCTATTTATATGGTGCGGGACATCCATATGGGAAATACAGCTCCCTGGAAGATTACCAGGCTTTGGAAAAAGAGGAATTAAAGGAATTCTACCGTAAATATTATCAGAACGGGATCTGCAGGATTTTTGCCGCAGGCAAACTTCCCGCCGATATGCTGCGTCAATTGGAGGACAACTTTGGTCAATTGCCACTTACTGCCCATGATGCGGGTCATTTGGCCCCCACTCCGCTTATTATCCCCGAGAATGAAAAAAAACATCAGATCATCAATGACCCCAATGGCGTACAGGGGTCCATCCGGATCGCAAGGAACTTCCCCAACCGCCATCATCCCGATTTTCAGAAAGTGCAGGTATTGAATAATGTATTTGGAGGTTTTTTCGGATCAAGACTGATGACGAATATCCGGGAAGACAAGGGGTATACTTATGGCATCCATAGTTACCTGTTAAACAATATCCAGGAAAGCGCCCTGCTGATCAGTACGGAGGCGGGAAAAGAGGTGTGTGCGGCTACCATCGAAGAAGTCTATAAAGAAATGCAATTGCTCCGCGAAGAGCCTATCGATGACGAAGAACTGCAAATGGCAAGGAACTTTACGATCGGTTCGGTTCTTGGTGACCTGGATGGTCCATTCCATGTTGCGGCCAGATGGAAAAATCTACTGCTGAACGGATTGGACGGAAACTATTTTTACGAAGGCATCCGTATCGTTAAAACAATAACTCCTGCAGAATTGCAGGAAATGGCGATTAAATACCTGAACCCGGAGACTTTTTATGAATTAGTTGTTATTTAGCCTTTAAAATAGAGGGCTTTGTGAACCAATATTCTTCTTAACTTGAAGAAAAGTTCCTGATGAATTTCCTTCTCCGTATCATCGTCACGGCGGTGGTTGCGTTTGGTCTGTCCGCAGTACTGCCGGGTATTCATATCGATACTTTCTGGACGGCTATTGTGCTGGCCTTCGTGCTGGCGATCCTGAATGTTTTGGTCAAGCCGGTCCTGATCATCCTTACTTTTCCGATCACCCTCCTTACTTTAGGACTTTTTCTCTTCGTTATAAATGGCGCCATTGTTCTGCTTGCTGCAAAGTTTGTGGACGGATTTTATGTGCGAAGCTTTTGGTGGGCGCTGTTGTTCAGCCTGCTGGTATCTTTGCTTACCTCCATTTTATATAAGGACCGGGAAGAAGAAAGGGATCGCTGAGGGAGATCGAATAATTGCGGACAATTAACGTTACTAGATAAACCCGATAGGATGATTGTATGAATTTTGACAGAAAAGAGTATAAAAACGAGGAACTTACCGGCTTTTACAGGAGTCTTTTACTACCCAGGCTGATTGAAGAAAAAATGCTGGTTTTATTAAGACAGGGCAGGATCAGCAAATGGTTTAGCGGGATTGGCCAGGAAGCGATCGCAGTAGGGGCGACCCTGGCTATGAAAGAAGATGAATGGATCATGCCGCTTCATCGCAATTTGGGCGTATTCACTTCCCGGAATATGCCATTGGAAAAGTTATTCCTGCAATGGCAGGGAAGCAGGGAGGGATATAGCAAGGGACGGGAAAGAAGTTTCCATTTCGGGAGCAGGGAGCATTCGATCTGCGGAATGATCTCCCATCTGGGGCCTCAGTTAGGGATCGCGGATGGAATAGCGCTGGCCTATAAACTCAAAAAAAACAATAAGGCCTCCCTGGTTTTTACAGGCGATGGAGGGACCAGTGAAGGAGATTTCCATGAAGCGCTAAATGTCGCTTCTGTCTGGGATCTGCCCGTCATTTTCCTGGTGGAGAACAACGGATATGGTTTAAGTACTCCCGTATCGGAACAATATCGATGCGAAAGCCTGGTATATAAAGCCGAAGGGTATGGAATGGAAGGGGTCCGTATCGACGGGAATAATATCTTAACTGTTTACGATACGCTAAAAGGCATTCGGGAGTATTGTGTAAAATACCAACGGCCCTACCTGATAGAATGTATGACCTTCCGTATGCGGGGTCATGAAGAAGCCAGCGGAATGAAGTATGTTCCTAAAGAACTGGTAGAGGACTGGGCGAAAAAAGATCCGGTGGCAACTTTTGAAGCCTGGTTACTGGAACAAAAGATCCTTACTGCCGATCTTGTCGGCCAAATCCGGGAGGAGATCCGTGAAAATATTGAATCCCGGCTGGCTCCTGTTCTGGAAGCCCGGACATTGGTCCCTGATACGAAAGAGGAACTGGCGGATATATATGCTCCGCTTCCCGGCCAGCCTCGGGAAATAGCCGGAGTTCCGGATTCCGAAGCTCCCGACGCTGGAATTCAGGATGCCGGAAAACTGAAAACCGCCCCGGAAAAAAGACTGATCGATGCCATAAAAGAGGGGCTTTATCAATCCATGCAACGTCATTCCGGTCTTATACTCATGGGGCAGGACATCGCAGAATATGGAGGAGCCTTTAAGATCACGGAAGGATTTGTGGCTGAATTCGGAAAAGAAAGGGTGAGGAATACGCCGCTTTGTGAAAGCGCCATTGTGGGGGCTGCCCTGGGGCTTAGCCTGGAGGGATTTAAGAGTGTAATGGAAATGCAGTTCGCGGATTTTGTCACCGTGGGATTCAACCAGATCGTGAATAACCTGGCTAAGATTCATTACCGCTGGGGCCAAAATGCAGATGTGGTCATCCGTATGCCCACTGGCGCAGGTGTCGGTGCAGGGCCTTTTCATTCCCAAAGTAATGAAGCCTGGTTCGTGCATACCCCTGGTCTGAAAGTCGTTTACCCTTCAACTCCTGAGGATGCCAAAGGGTTGTTGATCGCCGCAATCAACGATCCTAATCCGGTGTTGTATTTTGAACATAAGGCTCTTTACCGGAGCGTAAGCGGTCCGGTCCCTGAGGCATATTATGAAGTGGAGATCGGCAAGGCCCGCCAGGTGCAGGAAGGAGAAGATTTTTCCCTTATAACTTATGGGGCGGGAGTACATTGGGCTACCGATTATGCTGCAGCTCATCCGGAGATTTCTATAGATATCCTGGATCTACGGACCTTATTGCCCCTGGATTATCCAGCCATACGGGCGGTTGTCGAAAGGACGGGAAAAGTATTATTGCTGCATGAAGACACGCTTACCGGTGGGCTCGGGGCGGAAATTGCCGCATGGATCGGTGAACATTGTTTTGAACACCTCGATGCGCCCGTGTTACGTTGCGCCTCCCTGGATACGCCCATCCCTTTTAATATCGAACTGGAAAATAATTTCCTGGCCAGATCCAGGCTGCATGCGTATGTGCAAAAGCTCCTTAATTATTGAGTTGCCCTAACCTTCACCCCTAACCTTCGCCCCAAACCTTCACTAAGGCCCGGTTACGGCCGGGACACCTGTGGCGTCCCCTGTGCCTTGAATACCCGGATAAAATTCCCTCCCAGGATCTTTTCTACATCCGGCTTGCTGTATCCTCTTTTTAATAATTCCCGCGTAATCAGCGGATAAGTGGTGACGTCATCGAGCTCCCTGGGAGCCGATTCTATGCCGTCAAAATCTGAACCAAGACCAACATGGTCCGCTCCGATCAGTTTTACAATATAATCGATGTGATCGATCAACAAAGATAAGGGTGGGCGCAGGGCATCGGCCTCCCGGGGATATTTTTGTGAAAGGAATTCGTTGATGGCGTAATCCGGCGTTTTGGCCTTTTCCATGGAATCCAACTCCGGTTTGTGCAGTCCCAAGAAAGCGGTCAATCGTTTGTGATAATTGCTGTCCAGAAAACCGGAATAAAAGTTCACCTGGATGACCCCTCCATTCTTTCCGATGGCTTTGATCTGATCGTCCTTAAGATTGCGGAACACCGGGGCAAGCGCATAGACGGAACTATGAGAAACCAAAACAGGTTTGGTCGTCGTATTGATCGCATCCCAAAAGGTCTTTTCGCCTACATGGGAGAGGTCAACCAGCATTCCCAGTTCATTCATCCGGCGGACGATCGTCCGGCCCTTATCTGTAAGCCCATAGGGGGTGGCGGAAAAGGCTTTGGTCGTCTCATCTTTTGCTGAAGTAGCCCAGGATGTACTGTTATTCCAGGTCAGGGTCATGTAACGTACGCCCCTATGGAACAGGCTATCCAGGTTGTCCAATTCGTCTTCAATCATATGGCCGCCTTCCACACCGAGCATGGCGGCTAATTTATGGTGTTTTACTGCCCTTTCCAGACCGGCGGGATCCGTCACGATCTCCATTTTGTCCGGGTTTCTGGCGGCAATGGCATATAAGGAATCTATTTCCCGGTTGGCATAACTAAAGGCGCTTCCTTTACCATACCGGTCATCACAGAAAATGGAGAATATCTGCACATCCACCCCTCCTTTTTTGAACCGGGCCAGATCAGATGCCGTTTGACCTCTTAGGTCCTGCCCAATGTCCAATCCCCGCTGGGTAGCCGTGGAAAGGATATCATTGTGCGTATCAACCAGGATCGCCTTTTGATGTATTTTTTCGTAAGACTGTCCCAGGCTGAACAGGGGAAATAAGGGAACGAGCAAAAATAACAAAGAGCGGAAGGTCAGCAGTTGCAAAAAGGGAAGTGACATAAGCGGTTGATCGATAAAAATGAAAAAATAAATATAAACAATGATCCGGTAAAATTTGCGCAGGTAAGTTTTTAGGGCCTTAAATTTACAATTAAACGATTATTAAAGAATGAAACCCCTTGTTGTCTTATTGACAGTTTTTGCGATAGCCTTTTTTTCCGGAAAAATAACGGGTTACCATCTTTCCCTTACCCTTTCAGGCAATATAGCCATGAGTGCCATGCTGATCCTCACCGCCAGCGGACATTTTGCTTTTACCGAAGGGATGATCATGATGGTCCCGGATATTATTCCCTGCAGGAAATTCGTGGTTTACGCATCCGGTGTTTTGGAAGGTTTGGCCGCCGTCGGTTTGCTGATCCCGGCGGTCCGGCACCTGACCGGCTGGGTCCTGCTTGCTTTTTTTATATTCGTTCTCCCTGTCAATATTTATGCAGCTTCCAGCAGGGTCAATTATCAAAATGCGTCTTTTACCGGTCCCGGCCCTTCTTATTTATGGTTTAGAGTTCCTTTACAAGTGCTCTTTATCGCCTGGATATTTTTTTTTAGTATCCACCCTTATTAGCCCCTTTCATAGTTTTGCACTATTCATGCACATCCTATCTTTTAGGTGAACTTTTACGTATATTGGTATTAATAGGATAAGGTTTAATGGTAATGGAACTGGTTAGAGCAACCTCCCTTCAGGGGAGGTTTTTCATGAAAGGATAATTGGTTACTCGCTGCTGCCTTTCTCGCCGACAAACCACTGCTCTTTATTTTTAAATAATACATTAAAGGTGGTAAAGGATCCGTAGATCCGGGTAATGTATTGTTGAAGATTGACCTTGTCCTCATCACTAAGGCCTTTATGTCCATTGATCTGTTGCTCCAATACTCTGAGGCGGTCCCTTGCCATTACGATCTTATGAAAAAAGACATCGATGGGAACTTCTTTTGGTTTGATTGATTTGTCTCCGGAATTCAGAACCAGGGTGCCCCCTTTCCACTTGTCCCCCAGGGGAACGATCTCCGTCAGCCCACCCCAAAGCTTCAGTATTTTCAGCAATGATCTTTCCACTTCGGAATGAGTTTCGATTTCCTCTGTTACATTTTCTGCGATGATTTCATCCAGATGAGCATCCGTCTTATCGATCTCTTTAATTCCATGATGAATAAAAGAGATGAGGTAGGTGGCATAACGGATGCCCACGATCACGCCAGGTCCGAATTGGGTATGTTGCAAACGGGTTCCTATGCCAAGGGTTAACCCCCCCGCCCCTGAAGGGGAGCCAGAGTCTCCGCTTTCAGGAGAATAATTGAGATGATTGTTATACATATTTATTGAATTGCTGGTTATGATATTATGGTAAACACTATAACTTATTTGTCCCCCTTCAGGGGGTTAGGGGGACGTCTTACAAATTCGTAAGGCGTATATTCAACGAAGTCCGCTACTTTAACCGTTACTCCATTTACCTGGCCATTCTCTGTCTTAAAGGGAAAAACGGCCTTACTGAATTCAGGATCGGTGAAACTGGCATAGAACCGGTCACCTCCCAGGGATTCCAAACGTGCATACATATTCGGATGATGGGAGAACTTCATCTTTAGTTCCCCCTTTTCCAAAACGACCCGCATGTCGCCATAGACATCGTTTACATAATTGCCGGTATAAGCAGTCAGGGGTAAAGAAGACGGGAGATGCAGCGCAACGGAGTCCTTTAATTGTTTGTCTTTTTTCTCTTCAGCCGCTTTTTCTTCCCGGAAAAAACCCAGGTAGGTCTTACTGTAGTTGCGGTAGGGCAATCTGAACCAGGCATCCAGGATCTCCCATTTCAAGGCTTCGTAAAAAGAATTCTGATCGGTATTGGTCAATACCACGATTCCGAGCTTTTCTTCCGGGATCAGGGTTACACTGGTAACAAATCCATTAACCCCTCCGGTATGCGAAACGATCTTCCTGCCCTCATATTCTTCCAGGAACCAACCCAGACCGTAAAGGGCAAAATGACCCTTATTATAAAGGTGCCCCCCGTTGCCCAGGATGGAATGAGGCAGCCGCGTCTGCGCGATCGCCGAAGCAGGAACGATTTGTTTGTCTTCATATTTCCCGTTATTCAGCTGCATCATGACCCATTTGCTCATATCGTTTACCGAAGAGCTGATACTTCCTGCAGGAGCCAGGTTATCGATCAGGCAGTAAGGGATCCTGACCAGTTTGCCTTCGGCCATGGTATAGGGAGCACATTTATTGGTCGCTTCAGGCAGATCTTTACTAAGAGCAAGGGTCCTGGTCATACCGAGCGGGGTAAATATCCTCTCCGTCAGAAACTGTTCCCAAGGCATCCCGCTGGCCTTGGGAATGATCTCCCCGGCCGTCAGAAAAGCGGCATTCGTATAACCCCATTTAGCCCGGAAAGGATAAACTGCCTGGATATGACCCATTTTTTCGATGACGGCTGCCCTGGAAAGATCGCTGGTCCAATAGGTGAAATCCCCCTGAAAAGTCATAAATCCGAGCCGGTGGCAAAGCAGGTCCCGGATGATGGCCTGTTCTCCGGCTGCCTTATTGTTCAGTTTGAATTCCGGGATCCAGTCAGTCACTTTATCATCGAGGGATAGTTTTTTATCCGCATCCAGCATAGCTAATGCAGTAGCGGTAAAAGCCTTTGAGTTACTCCCGATCATAAACAGGGTGTTTTCATCGACCTTTGTGCCGGCGCCCATTTCTGTTCTTCCGTACCCCTTCATCAAAACGATCCTGCCGTCTTTCACCACACATACGGAAACTCCCGGGATCTGCCAATCCTTCAAGGCCTTCTCTACATAACCGTCCAGGCTGTCGCTCAAAAAGGCAGGCGGAAAGGATACCAGGCTATCCTTCTGCTGGGAAAAAGAAGAAATGGCAGGCAAGAGCAGCAAAACAAGGATAAACCGGGGATAAAAGGTTGACATAAATTTTAGTTTTGGATTGACAACGATGAATTGACGATACAATGGAGAAGCGGGTTTCTCAAAAACGGCTATAAGAAAGATAATGATATTAAATAATATCAAGGAGTGTCTTTCCTGTCTTTTTTATACTGCCGGTAGGCCAGTTTGATATAATCGAAGAAATCATAATCATTGGTCCGTTTGCAAAAATCGTAGGAAGGGCGATATTTTACCATAAACGTATCCAATTCTGCGTCATCCAGCCTGGTGATCTTTTTTACTATATAATGGCTGAAACGGTGGTCGACAAATTTATCCTGTTCTTCCTCTTCCAATCTCCGCTGAAAGGCAACGATCCTTTTGGTACGTTGAAAACGGAAGACATTTATCAGCTCGTCGAGATCTACTCCTGCCCCCAGACCTGAATTCGGGCTGGTGATCTTGAACCCTGGTTTTTTAAAATCGAAGATCTTCGCATAATCCTGCCTGTTCTTCAGAGAATCCATCCGGTAGTTGTGGGGCATGACCCTTACTTCTTTTAATTCAAGGGGGTCGACATGCAGGGCTACATCAAAATCGGTTGCCGTATTGATGCTCCGGACCGCAAATTTCGGAGTGGCCCTGCCCAGGTAAGAAAAATAAATGGAGTCATCCAGGGATGCTTCCAGTATATAAACTCCAGTAGAATCCGTTGCCGTCCCTTTCCCGGTAGTGCTGACCACACTTACTCCATCGAGCGGCCGCGTCCTGTACATATTATAGACCGTTCCCCTGATGATTACCTTACCCTGCTGTCCCAGGACCTGGCCGGGGTAGAAAAAAAACCAGCTTATACTAAGCGACAGTAAGACTTTATGGGTAGAAAAAGACAAATAATACGATTTTGACGGTGATATTACTACCAAAACAGGAATTCCTGCATCGGACAGAATTGTTTTAACGACGATTTTGCAGATTGGCAATTTCTTCAATGATCCCTGGGAAATGAGCATGCTCCAGCAAATGGATCTTTTGCGCCAATGTTTCGGGAGTATCCGAAGGATCCACCTCTACACTTATCTGGAATATCGCCTGCCCATGATCATATAATTCATCCACATAATGGATGGTAATGCCGGTTTCCTTGTCTTTTGCGGCGATGACGGCCTCGTGTACATGTTTGCCGTACATCCCTTTGCCCCCGTATTTGGGCAAAAGAGAGGGATGGATATTGATGATCCGGCCCTTAAATGCCGTCACCAGGGCTGCCGGGATCTTCCACAAAAATCCAGCCAGCACCAGGATGTCTATCTTCTTTTCCAGAAGCTCATCAACGTAGGAGTTTCCCCGGAAGAATTTCTCTTTATCAATAAGCAGGGTGGGTATTTTTTCCTTTTCCGCTATCGTCAAAACTCCTGCACCGGGTTTGTTGCAGACGATCAGGCTTACCTGGATGGCGGGATGAGTACGAAAATGATCGATGATACGCCCGGCATTCGACCCTGCCCCCGACGCAAAAATGGCAATCTGCTTCATCCGCCAAATCTACGCCAGCTCCCTCAAAAAATAAAACGCTTCCCTTAACCGTTAAGGACGTACTCAGGACAATTGTTAAAGCCAGGGTTTTAATGCTTCTTTAATAAGGCTGAAAATGCCGCCTGAAAGTGGAGCAATAATACACCTGTTTTGTACCATTTTCACCCTATAAATCTGTTGACAATAGCATGACATATGATTGGGAAGATTTTCCGCAAATCGCTGAAACCCACGCCAGATGCAATAAAAAAAATTTTCACCATGTTGATATTTTGTTGAAATCCTGACTTATTTTTGCAGCCTGTTCAGGAGATTTTTACACTTTTATACAACAGATTGTATATATATGATCCACTATAGACCGTTTGTTAAAAGGCTTTTCCTCAGTATCCTACTCTTAGCCGTAGTTTTTGTTGGTAACAGTTTGTACGCACAGGATGGGAAAGCTTTGTTCCAGTCGAATTGCGCCTCCTGTCATAATCCTCTAAAGGTCATTACCGGGCCTGCCCTGAAAGGGGTTTCGGAAAGAGTTCCCGACAAAAAGTTGTTACACGAGTGGATCCACAACAATCAGAAGGTGCTGGCATCGGGGAATGCCTATTTTAATAAGTTGTACCTGGAGTATAATAAGACGCAGATGAACGCTTTCCCCAGTCTGAATGAAGTGGAAATCGATGCCATCATCAAGTATGTGGAAGACTTTAAACCTCCGGTGACCGAAGGTCCTGGTGGTGAAGGAAGCCCTGCAGGAAAGGCCGCAGAAGGCGACAATACACTCCTGTACGGTATACTGACCCTGATCCTGGCCGTAATTATGATGGTCCTCCTGCAGGTAAACAGCAGCCTGAAAAAATTATCCGACGATAAAGAAGGTATTCCGGCACATGAGCCGATCCCTTTCTACCGTAATAAAGCTTATATCACCCTGGTCATCCTGCTTCTTTTTGTGCTGGGAGGTTATTTTACCATCCAGGGCGCTATCGGCCTGGGACGCACCAAGGACTACCAACCCGAACAGCCGATCTTCTACTCGCATAAAGTACATGCCGGTATCAACCAGATCAGTTGTTTGTACTGTCACGGAAATGCCTGGGAAAGTAAGGCGGCAGCCATTCCTTCGCTGAACGTCTGTATGAACTGCCACGCAGCGATCAATGATTACACCAAAGGACCGAAACTGTTCCGTGAAGATGGTACCGAGGTGGATGGAACGGCCGAGATCCAGAAATTATACGATCATACCGGCTACGATCCAAAGACGGGCCGCTACAATACCGAAAAGGCCAAGCCGGTTGAGTGGGTAAAGATCCACAACTTACCCGACCATGTCTTCTTCAGCCACGCCCAGCATATCCGCGCCGGAAAAGTTCAATGCCAGACCTGTCATGGTCCGATCCAGGAAATGGACGAAGTGAAACAATTCGCAGAACTGAGCATGGGCTGGTGTATCAATTGCCACCGTACCACAAAGGTTAACTTTCCTGATTCGACAGGAAATGGCAATAAATTCTACAGCATTTATCAAAAATTCCATAACAATTTGAAGACTGGCCAAATGGATAGTGTGACCGTTGAGAATATCGGCGGTACGGAGTGCCAGAAATGCCATTATTAACCCCCCAACCCCCTAAAGGGGGAGTTAAGGGAAGATTTTTTTTGGAAGACTATCATATATATAATGTAAACATTCAAGCCCCTTCAAAACTGACCCGCTCCTTTTCCGGATTCATTCCGGGAACCGTTCCGGGAGGTTGGGGGGTTTAACTTCTCAAATATGAGCGACAAAAAGTACTGGCAAAGTTTCGGAGAGCGCAATAACAGTGAAGCGTTTCAGAAATCAACGGAAAATGAATTCGGAGAGGATCTACCGTTGGAAGGCCTGGATGGAAAAGGATTGCTCGATGCCAAAACTCCCCGCAGGGATTTTCTTAAATATTTAGGATTCAGTACCGCCGCCGCCACCCTGGTGGCCAGTTGCGAGATCCCGGTCAAAAAGGTGATCCCTTATCTGAATAAACCGGAGAACCTGATCCCGGGCTCTGCTGATTACTACGCTACCACCTATGTTTCAGGCGGTGATGTAGTTTCCATCGTTGCCAAGGTCCGGGACGGACGCCCTATCAAACTGGAAGGTAATTCCCTCTCTACGCTCACAAAAGGAGGGACTTCTGCCCGTGTTCAGGCTTCCGTTCTCGACTTGTACGATACTGCCCGTCTTCGTTATCCCGTACAAATTACGGACGGCAAACCACAGGAAGTCAGCACTTTCGATGCGTTCGACAAATTGGTGGCCGATTCCCTGGCAGCCTCTGCAGGCGCACCTCTTGTTTTACTGACAGGCACCCTGACCTCTCCTACAACCAAACAAATTATCAGCGAATTCCTCGCTAAATATCCAGGAAGCCGTCATATACAATATGATGCGGACTCTTATAGCGGCTTGTTATTGGCCAATGAAGCGACTTATGGCAAAAAAGCCATTCCTTCTTACCAGTACGACAAGGCTAATGTAATTGTGAGTCTTGGCGCCGATTTCCTGGGAAGCTGGCTTAATGAAATTGAATCCTCCCGTCTGTATGCCCAGGGGAGAAAGATCAATCCGAAAGAACCTTCCATCAGCAAACATTATCAATTCGAAAGTCTTTTATCTATAACCGGCGCCAATGCCGATGAACGTTTTACCCATCTTCCCTCTGAATCCGGTGCGGTAGCACTGGCTTTACTGGCTGAACTGGGCGGTGGTGTCAGCGCACCTGCCCTTAATGATAAACTGAAAGCGGGTATTAAAAAAGCAGCCAAAGATCTGCTGGAAAATAAAGGAAAGAGCCTGGTCGTAAGCGGAAGCAACGATCCGAATGTCCAGATCCTGGTCAATGCTATCAATGAAGCCGTCGGTGCCAATGGTACCACGATCAACTGGGCGGTGACCAACCAGGCCCGCCAGGGTATCGACAGCGAGATGAATACGCTCGTAGCCGATATGGACGGAGGAAAAGTAGGTTCCCTGCTGGTTTTCGGAGTCAACCCGGCTTATGATTATTTTGATGCTGTAAAATTCAAAGCGGCCCTAAAGAAAGTCAAGACTTCCATTTCTTTTAACGACCGTCTCGACGAAACGACCGAATTGGTTAAGTTCGTTATCCCTGCCCCCCACTTCCTGGAAAGCTGGGGCGATGCAGAACCCAAACCCGGATATCTGAGTTTTCTGCAGCCAACCATCGCACCCTTGTTCAAAACAAGGCCTTTCGAAGACTCCTTATTAAAATGGAGCGGAAACAATAACAACTACGAAACTTATTTCAAACAATACTGGACAAACAAACTCGGCGGCACAGAAGCTTATGAAAAAGCCCTTCAGGACGGCGTAATAGAACCCGCCACTCCTGCCGTAAGCGGTGCTTCCTTCAGCAATGCCAAGGTTAGTGAAGCGGCTTCCGCCATCAGCTCCCGGAAAAGCCCCGGAGGTCTGGAACTCGTTCTTTATCAAAAAGCAGCTATCGGCAACGGCCAGCAGGGCAATAATCCCTGGCTGCTCGAATTGCCCGATCCCATTACGAAAGCCACCTGGGACAACTATGCAGTGGTTTCGCCAAAATTTGCCAAAGATACCTGGGGGTTGGATATCGCCGATCGCCGCCAGGCAGATAAATATGAAGTACATCCGGAAAAACAGGTCCTTAACTTAAAAATTAACGGTAAAGAAATTACGCTTCCGGCAGTCATCGTTCCCGGTACGCATAACCAAACCATCGGTGTAGCCGTCGGTTATGGCCGCCAGAGCCAGGATCCCAGGAACACTCCGGATTATATCGGAAGATCGGTAGTCGGTGTTGGTAAGAATGTCTTCCAACTGGCAGTATTCAATGGTTCGACCGTAGACTGGAGCATTCCGGGTCTGACGGCTGATAAGACGAACATGGAATACCAGGTTGCACAAACCCAGACCCATAGCAGTTACGAAGGGCGTACGGAAGTATTAAAAGAAGTCACACTCGAAGAAATAAAGAAGAACCCCAGTATTGTTTTTGAAGAAAGAGAGAAAGAGCTGAAGCCTTTCGGCGGAGTCGAAAATTTTGCCAAAGACGGGACGCTTTATCCCGATATATACGATAAGCCCGGCATCAAATGGGGCATGTCCATCGACATGAACTCTTGTTTTGGTTGCGGCGCCTGCGTGGTAGCCTGTCATGCGGAGAACAACGTTCCCGTTGTCGGAAAAAGCGAAGTATTGCGTTTTCACGATATGCATTGGTTACGTATCGACCGTTATTTTTCTACACCGGAAGGCAATATGGATAACCCGGATGAGGTCCAGGTCGTATTCCAGCCCATGCTCTGTCAGCATTGCGATAATGCACCCTGCGAGAACGTTTGTCCGGTCGCGGCGACCAATCACAGCAGCGAGGGTCTGAACCAGATGACGTATAACCGTTGTATCGGTACACGTTATTGCGCGAACAACTGTCCCTTCAAAGTACGCCGGTTCAACTGGGCTGATTATACAGGAGCAGACAGTTTCCCGGATAACCAGGACCAGACAACGGTTGGTAAACTCGATCCCACCGTATTCCAGATGAACGATGATCTGACCCGCATGGTACTGAACCCGGATGTTACCGTTCGTAGCCGCGGGGTTATCGAAAAATGTTCTTTCTGCGTACAACGTCTGCAGGAAGGAAAACTGAAGGCTAAAAAAGAAAACCGCCCGCTGAAAGATATGGAAGATATTCAGGTTGCCTGTCAGCAGGCCTGCCCGACGGACGCCATCGTATTCGGAAACGTGAATGACAAAACAAGTAACATTTCCACTACCCGCGAACATAATATCGGACGTCTGTTCTACGGTCTGGAGGAATTACACGTATTGCCGAATGTGAATTATCTGGCAAAGGTCCGTAATACGGATATTATCAGAGGTGTGGAAGAAGAAAAGGAAGGAAAAGAAGAAAAAGTTGCTGAAAAGCACGGGTAAAAAATCAGATAATCGCTTAAAGAAAATAGTGTAAAGCTCAAAATACTATGGCATTATTAAAGTACGAATCACAGGTAAGATCCCCCTTGGTAGAAGGTCCAAAAGATTATCACCAGGTAACGGAAGATATAGTGCGTCCTATTGAAGCCTCGCCTTCCCGTCTCTGGTGGATCGGATTTTTAGTCTCCGTGGCCTTGCTCTGCTTTGGTATCGTATCGGTAACGCATGAGGTTGTGTATGGAGTTGGTCAGTGGAACCTGAACAAGACCGTGGGTTGGGGTTGGGATATAACCAACTTCGTATGGTGGGTAGGTATCGGTCACGCCGGAACCCTCATCTCTGCGATCCTTTTGTTATTCCGCCAGGGCTGGAGAACAGGGGTGAACCGCGCTGCTGAAGCGATGACCATTTTCGCGGTAATGTGCGCGGGTCAGTTCCCGATCTGGCATATGGGTCGTGTGTGGATGGCCTTCTTTGTAATGCCTTATCCAAATACACGCGGTCCACTCTGGGTGAATTTCAACTCTCCCCTTCTTTGGGACGTATTTGCCATCTCGACTTATTTTACCGTATCGCTTTTGTTCTGGTATTCCGGGTTACTGCCCGATCTGGCTACTGTGCGTGATCGTGCAAAACTGAAATGGAGAAAGGCCTTTTATGGGATTGCTTCTTTCGGTTGGACAGGATCTACCAAACACTGGCAACGTCACGAAGCGCTTTCCTTAGTACTGGCAGGTCTTAGTACACCCCTGGTATTGTCGGTACACACGATCGTATCTTTTGACTTTGCGACTTCCGTAGTTCCAGGCTGGCATACCACGATCTTCCCTCCATACTTTGTGGCGGGTGCGATCTTCTCCGGTTTTGCGATGGTACAGACCTTATTAGTCGTGACCCGTAAAGTGCTGCATCTGGAAGAATATATTACGATGGAACATATCGACGTGATGAATAAGGTTATCGTACTGACGGGCTCCATCGTGGGTTGCGCCTATCTGACCGAACTTTTCATCGCCTGGTATGGTCAGAATAAATTCGAGAACTGGGCTTTCATGCAGAACCGGGTTAACCTGTTCAGTCCGTTAGGTTGGAGTTATTATCTGATGATGGGTTGTAACGTACTTTCTCCCCAGATCTTCTGGTTCAAAAAAATGAGGAGGAATCTAACCGTTACCTTCTTTATGTCCGTGATCGTGAATATCGGAATGTGGTTCGAACGTTTTGTAATTATCGTTACCTCCATCTACCGTGATTATCTGCCCAGCTCCTGGTCTACGTATTACCGGCCATCTATCTGGGAAATCGGATTCTATATGGGGACCTTCGGCCTGTTCTTCACCTGCTATTTCCTGTTCTCGAAATTCTTCCCGGTCATTGCGATAGCGGAAATCAAACACATCCTGAAGAAATCCGGTGCCGTGTATAAAGACAAGATGGGCGATGCAGAAAAGGAATCGGCAGAAGAGTTTGCACATGAATATGCGCATTAACCCCCCAACCCCCTAAAGGGGGGGTAGAGAGCATGAGGGGAATGACGAGTAAGGAAAGAAAAAAGAATAATTAGAGCAAAAAGCTAAATAATATGGCAGTTAAAAAATTTGTTGTCGGGGTTTTTACAGACGAAGCGGTATTATTCCCCGCCGTCAAAAAAGTCCGTTCAGCAGGCTATAAGATCCATGACATTTATACGCCAATGCCTATCCACGGATTGGATCAGGCTATGGGTCTGAGAGAGACAAGTCTTCATACGGCAGGATTTATTTATGGGATCACGGGAACTACGACAGCGTTGAGCAGTATCGGCTGGATCTTTAATTCCGATTGGCCCCTCAATTTCGGCGGCAAATCTCATTTTGACCTCCCCGCCTGGATACCTATTACATTCGAGCTGACGGTTTTGTTCTCTGCAGTGGGTATGGTATTGACTTTTTGTTATCTCTGTCAGCTGGCGCCTTTTGTGCGGAAACATCATTTTAATCTGCGGTCCACAGATGATCAGTTCACCATGGTGATCGAATGTACGGCCAAGACCAACGAAGCAGAAGTAACGGCATTCCTGCAAAGTATCGGAGCGACGGGTGTCAACACCCAAAACGCCGAAACGGGCTGGTGGCTTGGTCGTTATGATAAAGACAAAACGCCTTTTAAACAAAAACCTGCCTTGGTATAATAAGGAGGAAAAGACATAACGAACGAAGAAATTTCTATAATGAAAAAAGTATCCATCTTATCGCTTATAATTGTTACGGTGATGATCGTTGTCAGTTGCAGCGACATACGACGCAAGCCGGGAAGAGTGTATATGCCGGATATGGCCTATAGCCGTGCCTATGAGACCTACTCCGTGACTGAAGAGGTAAAGGACTCCCTGAAAGCCCGTGGCATCTTTTTCAGCAATGTGCCTGTTCCCGGAACCATAAAAAGAGGAGAATTATTTCCTTTCCTGCTGGCCAAGGATAAAGACGGCGATACGACGAACTATACCGCTTCCAAACAGGTAAAGAACCCCCTTCCGCCACTGGATACTGCACAACTGGTCGAGGCCGAGCGCCTTTACCTGGTTAACTGCGGGATTTGCCATGGTACCAAACTGGATGGAAACGGCCCCTTGTACAAAGGTGGAGAAGGACCTTTCGCAGCTAAACCCGCCACCCTGGTGGGTGACGCCAAGTATGAAGCTATGCCGGAAGGACAGATGTTCTATTCGGTCACTTACGGCAAGAATAAAATGGGGAGTTATGCTTCTCAGTTGAATACACACCAGCGCTGGATGGTCATCACATATATCAAATACAAACAGGGTGGTGGCAAGAGCGGAGCAGCGGCAACAACAGCAACAGCCGATGCTGCAGGCAAAGGCGGAAGCGCACCTGCCGGAAAGGATTCGGCAGCAGCTAAAAAATAATATTATACGATTACCAGCATAGCATTAAAGAATATATAAAATCATTTTCGATGTCATCAGTTAAAGAACATTTTGAAATACCCTCACGGTTTAAGCAGTGGTCTCTGGGTTTGATGGGCGTGGGAGTCCTTTCTTTGATCGTTGGATATATCCTGTATGGCAATACTGATCACGGAACCCGTTTCTGGTCAGCACTTTTGCAGAACAGCGTCTATTTCCTGCTGATCACCAATGCGGCCATGTTCTTCTTCTGCGCGACTACCCTGGCATGGGGCGGATGGCAGATGAGTTTTCGCCGGGTGACCGAAGCGATCTCCACTTCTGTTATTCCCATCGGAATCATAACGTTCGTTATTCTTATGTCCCTCGTTTTCGGCGGCAAGGAAACGATCTTCGATTGGCTCAATAAAGATACTGTTGCCCATGATGCTATCCTGAATGGTAAAAAAGGATTCCTCAACCCAACGTTTTTTACCGTATGGACCGTCTTGTCCATCGGGCTCTGGACAGTCTTGGGTATTAAGATGCGTCGTTTGTCCCGTTCCATCGACGATACGCCTCTGAGTGTGGAAGAAGGAAAAAAATATATGTTCAAGAACACGGTATGGGCCTCTTTATATATAGTATGGTTCGCCCTGACCGTTGCCTCGGTAACTCCCTGGTTATGGCTGATGAGTATCAATGCTCATTGGTTCTCTACCATGTACAGCTGGTATACTTTCGCCAGTTCCTTTGTTTCGGGTATCGCACTGATCACCCTGTTCATTATTTACCTCAAGAACCAGGGGTATCTGGAATATGTGAATTTTGAACATCTTCATGACCTGGGTAAATTCCAGTTCGCATTTTCTATCTTCTGGACTTATCTGTGGTTTGCACAGTTCATGCTGATCTGGTATGCCAATATTTCGGAAGAAACGATCTATTTCAAATCAAGATTCGAAGGAGCTTATCAGAGCATATTCTATCTGAATCTGGTCCTGAATTTCCTGGCTCCTTTGCTGATCTATATGAAAAGGGGTGCCAAACGTAATTATGCAACGCTAGTCTTTATGTCGGTTCTGCTGATATTCGGTCACTGGCTTGATTTTTATCAGATGGTGTTTGCCGGTACCATTCCGGGCCATGTTCCCCTGAACCTGTTCGATTTTGGGGTTGCGCTGGGTTTTGTGGGACTGATCATGTGGCAGACGGGAAATGCATTGAGCAAGGCGCCGTTACTGGCAAAGAATCATCCGTTCCTGAAAGAAAGTATTATCCATCATACTTAATTTGTTTGGGCTGGTATTGAAGCATAGAATTTGAGAAACAACTTTTTGATTTAAATTTTTATAAGTATCATGTCAACTATTTTTCTGTTACTGATCCTGCTGTTAGGCTTCCTGATCACCTTCCAGATCGCTAAGGCCAGTGAGTATGTTGGTGTCCTGAAAGGCGAAAAGAAAAATTTTGAGCAGAATAACCGTATCAACGGTTTCCTGATGATCGCCTTCCTGGTGCTTGGACTTGTCGGCGTTTACTGGTGCAATGAGTTGTACAAGGGAAAGATCCTCGGTGAATCTGCTTCTGTACATGGAGAACAGATCGACAGGATGATGTATATCACGATCGCCATCTGCGGAGTCGTGTTCCTGATCACACAGATCATTTTGTTTTGGTTTGCCTACAAATACCAGCACTCGGAAAAAAGGAAAGCTTTTTATTTTCCCCATGATAACCGCCTGGAATTGATCTGGACCGTCATACCCGCTATTGCGCTGACCGTTCTGGTTGGTTTCGGCTTGTTCTACTGGTTCCGTATCACAGGTGAAGCCCCTAAAGGATCCTTAGAGGTGGAAATAACCGGCAAACAGTTCGGCTGGATCTTCCGTTACCCCGGAAAAGACAACACCTTCGGAAAAAAATATTATCAGAATATCACGGACGCGGGTAATAACGCCCTGGGTCTGATCTGGGAAGACGCAGCTACGCATGACGATCTCGTAGTCAACTCGGAAATGTATATTGTAAAAGATCAGCCGGTGAAAATGATCATCAATTCCCGTGATGTGATCCATGATGTGGGCCTGGCCTATTTCCGTCAGAAAATGGATGCGGTTCCCGGAACGCCTACGACACTCTGGTTTATCCCGAAGTTCACGACGGATGAAATGCGGAAAAAATTGAATAAGCCAGATTTCGATTATGAGATCTCCTGCGATCAGATGTGCGGAGTAGGACATTTTACGATGCGTGGTATTATCAAGGTTGTTTCTCAGGACGAATTTATCCTGTGGAAGGCCAAACAAAAACCAAACTTTGTGCAGGTTTTTCCTGAAAAAGATCCTTCGGCTCCTACCGCTGCTCCGGCTCCCGTAAAAACGGACAGCACGGCTAAAGCTGCAGCGGCAACCGCAAGTCCGGAAAACGAAGCCAAACTGGTGGCACAAAAAAAATAAATAAGGGTAGAAAAGATAATTTGAACAAGGTAAGGGTTAGCAATTAAAATTTTTCTCATGAGCAACGAAGCGACATTACACGGGCATGCAGAAGTAGTATCCACTCATGACGTGCATCATGATGATCATGATTTACATCATCACAAAGAGACGTTTATAACAAAGTATGTGTTCAGCATGGATCACAAGATGATTGCCAAACAATTCCTGATTTCGGCAATTGTCTGGGCTGTCCTGGGTGGTCTGATGTCTGTTCTTTTCCGTTTGCAGCTAGGTTATCCCGATACCGCTTTCCCGATACTGGAAGATATTCTGGGAAGCAAGTGGGCCAAAGGCGGCCATATCCAACCGGAATTTTATTATGCCCTGGTAACCATGCACGGAACTGTTTTGGTGTTCTTCGTGCTGACAGGGGGATTAACTGGAACCTTTGCCAACTTCCTTATTCCTCTGCAGATCGGTGCAAGGGATATGGCATCACCCTTCCTGAATATGTTGTCTTACTGGTTTTTCTGGATGGCCAGCGTCGTCATGCTTTCTTCCCTGTTCGTTGAAACCGGTCCTGCCAGCGGCGGATGGACTTCTTATCCCCCCTTAAGCGCTCTGGGAGATGCCTCTGAAGGGTCTAAGACTGGTATGGATCTCTGGATCATTGCCATGGCCTTATTCGTTGTCTCTTCTCTGCTGGGTGGTCTGAACTATATTTCCACCGTCCTGAATATGCGTACCAAAGGGATGAGCATGACCCGTCTTCCATTGACTATCTGGGCGCTGTTCTTCACCGCGATCCTGGGTGTACTTTCATTCCCGGTTTTACTTTCCGGTTTTATCCTTTTATTATTCGATCGTCACGGGGGCACCAGCTTCTATCTGTCCGATATCTTTATTGCAACTACTCAGAAAGCATTGCCCAATGAGGGCGGTAGCGCCATTCTCTACCAGCATTTGTTCTGGTTCCTCGGTCATCCTGAAGTATATATCATTATTCTTCCGGCCATGGGTCTGGTTTCTGAAGTGCTGTCCGTTAATGCACGCAAACCTATCTTTGGTTATATGGCCATGGTCGGTTCCTTATTCGCGATCACCGTCCTGGCCTTCCTCGTATGGGCCCACCATATGTTCGTGACCGGCCTTAACCCTTTCCTGGGCTCCGTATTCGTGTTGCTTACTTTACTGATCGCCGTTCCATCGGCCATTAAGGTATTCAACTGGCTGACTACGCTGTGGAAAGGAAATATCCGGTTTACCCCGGCCATGCTCTTCGCCATCGGCTTCGTAAGTATGTTTATTTCCGGCGGGTTAACCGGTATCTTTTTAGGAAATTCCACCCTCGATATACAATTGCACGATACGCTGTTTGTAATCGCACACTTTCATATCGTAATGGGGGTTTCGGGTATCCTGGGGATGTTTGCAGGGATTTACCATTGGTTCCCGAAAATGTACGGGCGGTATTTGAACAATACCATGTCCTATATCCATTTCTGGATCACCTTCATCGGAGCTTACCTCATTTTCTGGCCCATGCACTACGAAGGCTTGGCAGGTATGCCCCGTCGTTACCTGGATTACCGGAACTGGGTCTCTTTTAACCAATTCGGAGATCTGAACCGTTTTATTTCTACAGTGGCGATGGTTGTTTTCGCCATTCAGCTGCTGTTCATCTTTAACTTTTTCTATTCTATTTTTAAAGGAAGAAAGGTTATCTCCCAGAATCCATGGGAATCGAATACGTTGGAATGGACTACGCCGATCCGGCCGGGACATGGCAACTGGCCTGGTGAAATTCCGGAAGTACACCGCTGGCCTTATGATTACGCTAAGGACGGAAGGGATTTTATTCCCCAGACCGAACCGGTTGGCAGTAACGAAAGCAAGCATTAAGGGGCTTTGAAAGAGAAACTCATACAATGCCCTGATGAGAATCAGGGCATTTATATAAATTTTGGGAAATGCCATGAAGCAATCGAGTTCTTTTAAATTCGCCGGCAAATTACAGGACTACAAACTGCTGATCAAGTTCAACCTTAGCTTCATGGTTGTATTTTCCGCCCTGATCAGTTATTTGCTGGCGCCGAAAGTGATAGAGTATAACTGGGGATCTATCTTCCTCTTCTTCCTGGGCGGCATGCTGGTCACCGGCAGTGCCAATGCCATTAACCAGGTTGTAGAGAAGGATACGGATGCCATGATGAAAAGAACGGCTAACAGACCAGTAGCTTCCGGAAGGATGAGCGTTAATGAGGGATGGGCCTTTGCGATCATTGCCGGTATTGCCGGTATTCTGATCCTATGGCAGTTTAATTTCCTCACTGCAGCGCTGTCAGCCTTCAGTTTGTTCCTGTATGCCTTCATCTATACCCCGCTGAAAAAAGTGAGTTCGATCTCCGTTCTGGTCGGTGCTATTCCGGGAGGTCTTCCCTGTCTGATCGGATGGGCAGCTGGAAATGATGATCTGAGTACCGGGGGATGGGTGTTGTTCGCTGTGCAGTTCTTCTGGCAATTTCCGCATTTCTGGGCAATTGCCTGGATCGCCCACAAGGATTACACAACTGCGGGTTTTAAAATGTTACCCTCGAATGAAGGACAGACTAAATATTCCGCCATTCAGGCTATTATTTATTCCTTATTGCTTTTGCCGGTGGGTGTAATGCCTTATTTTACCGGAATGAGCGGCATCATCAGCCTGGTTGTCGTACTGATAGCGAACCTGTTCATGGTTGGGCAATGTGTGCGTCTGTACAGGGAAATGACCATTAATGCGGCAAGACGGGTTATGTTTAGCAGTTATATTTATTTACCCGTGGTATTACTGGCTTTATTGGCTAATAAAACCCCCTAACCCCCTAAAGGGGGAAGAAGGATTCAGGAAGATTCTGAAATGATAAGTGATGAAATAAAGGAAATGAGCGAACCGAACCGAAATAGCAGTGAGTTACCAAACTCCCCCTTTAGGGGGCAGGGGGGTAACGATCAAAGAAAGAAAATACATCCCCATAAATTTACGTTATGGGTGGCTCTGGGCAGCATCATCATGATGTTTGCCGGGCTTACCAGTGCGTATATTGTCAAAAGGGAGCAACCGGGCTGGACGAGTTTTCAGATCCCCATGGCTTTCTGGTATTCCACGGGCGTGATCCTGTTGAGCAGCCTGACGATCCAAATGGCCTTAAAATCGTTCAAAGAGCGGGAAATGCTGCGTTATCGTAACCTGATAACGTTGACCACCCTGCTGGGAATCCTGTTCATGGTCCTTCAATGGATTGGGTTCAAACATATCTGGAAGAGCGGGGTTACTTTCAGGGGCTCAGGCGGAGGTCAGTTCCTTTATATTATTGCCGGTTTGCATGCCCTGCATGTGCTGGCCGGTGTCATCGCCCTGATCATCCTGTTCATTAAGGCATTTGGATCGAAGGTCAGGAGTTATAACAGCATTCCGGTGGAGTTGATGAGCACATACTGGCATTTTGTGGATCTGTTATGGATCTATTTGTTCATTTTCTTTAATGGGATAAATTAATATTTAAAACAGAAGGAGGGAAAAGATTACTTTTCAAATATTCTTTTCCCCCATTCAAACTTGTTAAATAAATTTGCAAACCAACTAAATTAGTAACATGGCACAAGCAGTACCAGCGGGTCAAAAATGGTGGAGCGGAGGGAAAAGCCCGTACAATGTGGAGTATGGTAAATTGATGATGTGGTTTTTCCTCATGAGCGATGCCTTTACCTTTGGCGCTTTCCTGATCTCCTACGGTTCCATCCGTTTTGCAACGAATGGATGGCCTGACCCAAACGAGGTTTTCAAGGCTTTCCCCGGAGTGGATGCCTCTGTACATCTTCCGCTGGTATTTGTGAGTTTGATGACTTTCATCCTCATTATGAGTTCCGTGACGATGGTACTGGCTGTTGCTGCCGGTCATAATAATGATCAGAAAGCAGTTACCAAATGGATGATCCTCACCATTATCGGAGGGTTGGCCTTTTTAAGCTGCCAGGCCTGGGAATGGACCCATTTACACAGCGAAGGCGCCTGGTGGGGCAGAAATCCTTTTGTGAATGCAGACGGTACTAAGGCTACTACCAACTTTACGAACTTCTTTTTCACAATTACCGGTTTCCATGGTTTTCACGTATTTTCCGGGGTCGTGATCAATGTCATCATGCTGATCAAGAACCTGCGTGGTGATTTTGCCAAAAGAGGCCATTACCTGATGATTGAAAAGGCCGGTCTTTACTGGCACTTTGTTGACCTGGTATGGGTATTTGTATTTACATGTTTTTATTTGCTCTAGGGTAGGCCACGGGCCTGCCGTCCGAAGGACAGCGGCACGATTAGGAAGATCTAATTAATGAAGGTTTAATACACATAGTATATGGAAAATATTCAAACAGCACACGGTGCCCACGGAGCCGACGAAAAGGAATTCGATTCGAAACCGATCTGGAGGACCTTTTGGGTTTTGCTGGGAATCACGCTCGTGGAATTAGTATTGGCAACCATTCATCTGAAGACAGGGTTTCCCCCCAAAATAGTGCTGAATGGTGCTTATCTGATCCTGACCTGCGCCAAGGCTTTTTATATCATTGCCGAATTTATGCACCTGCGTCATGAACTTAAGAACCTGATCATGTCGATTGCGATACCGGCCTTGTTATTTGTCTGGTTTATCATCGCGTTTCTCTGGGACGGTGGATCTTTTAAAACCCTTCGTAACCGGTATGATTCCCATCATCTGGAACAAAGCACGATAAAAGTTCCCGTGACGGAAGGTGAAGGTCATGAAGGACATGAACCCGCAGCGAAGAAACCCGGATCGGCCGAATAGGACGACCTTATTTTGATCGATAGAAATAAATAACTTACCGGAACCATCGCTGAAGGGCGATGGTTTTGTTTTTCAACCAGAACGGCAATTCCGCAAGCGTTAATTACCGTTCATAAATTGATATCCCTGTGAGTAAAAAGGCTTTGTTGGCTTTGCTAGTGGCGGTGGCGATCCCTCTCTTTTTTTATATGATCGCCAGCCGGTACGGAGTCGCCATGCCTCCCCGCTTTTATCCTGATTCGGTGATCACCAAAATGAAGAATGGGAAAGAGATCACCGATACGGTCTGGCACCGGGTGGCCAATGTCAATCTGCAAAATCAATTAGGCGAGCAGGTATCGCTGGACCTGTTACAGGGAAAGGTGATCGTTGCCGATTTTTTCTTTACGCATTGCGCCAGCATCTGCCCCATTCTGACCCGTAATATAAAAAGGTTGCAGGACGGATTGAAGCTAAAGGATGACATGAAACGTATCGACACTACCTTTGTACAATTCATTTCCCTGAGCGTGGACCCGGTCAGAGACTCGGTACCTGCCTTAAAAAAATATGCCGATCATTACGGAGTAAATTCGGATGTCTGGTGGCTACTGACCGGCCCGAAAAAAACCATCTATGATTTTGCCCTGAATGAGCTCAAACTTGGACTGCAGGACAGCGTAAGCGTCGATTCCAATTTTGTTCATACGGACTATGTCGCACTGATCGATAAGGACAGGGTGATCAGGGGATACTACCATGGCACGGATTCGGCGGCCCTGGCAAAACTGGCTGATGACCTTGTATTCATCATGCTGGAAAAAGACAAGCATAAAAAAACGGTATTCCTGGAATTGAAACCCCTGATGATCCCGATTATCATTATTATGGTGGGTACCATTCTGGGAGTCTGGTTCTTCAACCGCAGGAGGGAAAGAACCCCCTGGTAGTTTAAAAAAACATAATTGTTCTGATGAAAGAGAAAAATTTAACACTGCCGATCCTGATCGTATCTATAGCCATCCCGGCAGCTGTCGCCTTCATTATTTTGGTACCGCAGGTTAAGATCGACTTTGGATTCAATACCAGATCGTTGCCCTTTTTTCATGCGATCCTCAATTCCAGTACTGCCATTTTACTGATTGCCAGCCTGTATTTTATAAAGAACGGACAGATAAAGGCGCATAAAAGAACAAACCTGCTTGCTGTTGCCCTAAGCAGTATTTTTTTGATATCCTACGTGATCTATCACTCTTCCAACCCGTCCACCAAATTTGGAGACCTGGATCATGACGGCATTCTTAGCGATACCGAAAAACTGCAGGCTGGCTCGCTCCGGTATATTTATTATTTTATTCTCACCACACATATTATCCTTTCCGGGATCATAATTCCCTTTGTCCTGTTTACCCTTCAAAGGGCCTTCCAGGAAAAATTTGACAAACACCGCAAGCTGGCAAGGATTACCTGGCCAATCTGGTTCTATGTGGCGGTTACCGGCGTGATTGTTTACCTGATGATAAATCCTTATTATTGACGAATGAAGGAAACCAGATAATGAACATTCGCATCCTTTTAGTGGAAGATGAGCCTGCGGTAGCATCGTTAATAAGAAAGGTGCTGGATGAGGAGCAATATGAAGTAACGGTGGCCATGGACGGAAATTCGGGATGGGACTATATCCAACGGTTTACTTACGACCTGCTCATACTGGACCTGATGTTACCTCAGATCAACGGGATCGAGCTGTGCAGAATGATCCGCCAGCAGAATATTCAAACCCCTATACTGATCCTGACCGCTCTCGGAACCGTTGACAACATTGTCATAGGCCTCGATTCCGGTGCGGACGATTACCTGGGTAAACCGTTCAAGATTGCGGAATTACTGGCCAGGATACGTTCACTCCTGCGGAGAAATACGATCCCTGTTTCCAGGGAGCAGGTTGGGCCTGTAACCACGAACGTTCTGCTGTTTTCGGATATAACGCTAAATCTCGATGAAAGAAATGTAAGAAGAAAGGAGCGGTTGGCCGATCTTACGGCTACCGAATTCAGGCTCCTGGAATACCTGATGCGCAATCCCCGTAAAGTGCTTTCCAGAATGGATATTTTGGAAAAAGTCTGGGGATATGATTTTAATATGAACACCAAAGTAGTCGATGTCTATATCAATTATCTCCGAAAAAAACTAAATGACCCGGGGGAAGGACGTATTATACATACCGTTGTCGGCATGGGGTATATTTTAAAAGAAGAATAGGCTATGAAGATACAGTTGAAAATAACTTTCCTCTTCACCTTGCTTTGCCTTTCGGTCATTGTGTTATTAAGCGTGGCTATTTATTATTTCGCTAATGAGAATGCGTTCCAGGATTTTTATACCCGGTTGGAATTAAGAGCCGTTATCGCCTCCAAGATGAACTTCGAGGCTAACGAACAAAGTCTGGAAACCTATGAGAATTTACGGGAACAACATCTGCAACGTCTTGAAGCCGAGAAGGAATATATTATACGAACAGATACCCTTGAGCGGATCAAAAACTCATCTCTTTATAAAATCACCGGACGGGCCTTTTTCAGGGAGATCGAGAACAACGGCAAAGCATCCCTTCGGCATCAGTTCCAGTTTTTTGAAGGGATGGTACATAAGACGCCGGGGAATACTTATTATATTGTAGTGTCTGCCGTAAACAGTTATGCGCAGAATTTCCTGATCAGCCTGCGAAAGATCCTGGTAGCCGTCTGTATTTTTTCTACGATCGTCGTTTTCAGCATCGGCATCCTTTTTTCCAGACAAGTACTGGCTCCTATCCGCAATATTGCCCAAAGAGTAAACAATATCAGCGTCACCTCCCTGCATGAACGGCTGGAAATCCGGGATGGTAAAGATGAGATCTCGATCCTCGCCGCGACCTTTAATGATATGCTATCCAGGCTGGAAACAGCTTTCGAGACGCAGAATAACTTCGTGAGTAATGCCTCTCATGAATTGAACACTCCGCTGACCGCCATTATCGGTGAAGCGGATTTTGCCCTGGCCAGGCCCAGGAATGCGGAGGATTACGAACGCTCCCTCCGTGTGATCATGAGTGAGGCGGAAAAATTGCAGGGACTGACCAGGGGACTATTGGAACTGGCTCAGTCCAGTTTTTCCGGCAATCTCCGGTACGAAGAAGTTAATGTGGACGAACTGGTACACAACAGCCTGCAGATCGCAAGGAATGTTTACCCTGCCTGTCCTGTTTCCTTAGACAGGAGCCTCGGCCCCGAGGGTAAATCTGAGTTTCGTATTCAGGGGAATGCCCAGCTGTTTGAACTGGCTATCTCCAATGTTCTGCTGAATGCCTGCAAATATTCGATGGAAAAAGGAGTAAACCTGGCTATCGCCCTCAGCAGTACGCATATTTTTTTCATGATCAGCGACAGCGGCATCGGTATTCCTCAAAAGGAGATCAAACACATTTTCGACCCTTTTTTCAGAGCTTCCAATGCAAAAGGGATCAGGGGTTATGGCATAGGGCTTCCACTGGCCCGGAATATAATCCTGTTGTATAAAGGGACTATTGAAATAAATTCCCTGGAAAATGCAGGAACAGAGGTCGTGATCAGGTTCCCTTTATAAATATTGGTTTCTTACCGTTTTCTTACCGGATTTTTACCTGTTTCCTATCTCCGTCTTACCAGATCTTTACCCCGTGGGTGCATCTTGCCTTAAAATCAACATTATGAAAAGTGTACTCTTACCAACAGATCTGACCCTGCAATCTTTATATCCGATCCATGAGATCTGTCAGCAGGCGGTCGGACAAAAATGCAATATTTACATCATCCACACACTGTACATGCCTTCGGGGATCATGGACCTTTTATTTCTGCAGGATAAAAAGCCCTATGATAAATTGGAGCCTCAATTTTCGGAAGCATTGGAAATGCTCCGGAAAAAATATGCCCCGGTCATCAATATCCTCTCTTTCGAATTTGTCTGGGGGAACTCAAGGGGATACCTCCGGAACTATATGACAGCCCGTAATATACAGGCCATTTACCTGCTTAAAGACTATGATTACAAACAAAAACTTCAGCAATCCGTGAAGTGCATTCCTGCCCTGGTGAATTGCAAATTACCCTTGGTATATGTGCATAAAACAAACAGAGAAGAATACGGCACCCTTACCACTTTGTTATACCGGGAGGATAAAAGCCATGCCCGGACGAGTATGGATCATAGTTTTACCCTTTAATACCACCAGCATATGTTACTGAAGAAAAATATACCCATTAAGTATATAATTGGAAAGATAAGAACGGAATTAATCCTGGTTACCATATATACGGTCAGCGTAGCTATTTTGTACAAGGTATTTCACTTTACTCACCTGGCCATTCCTCTTTCCATTCCCATGATCATGGGTACCGTAATATCCCTTTTGCTTGCCTTTCGCTCCAACCAGGCTTACGACCGATGGTGGGAAGCGAGGACTATCTGGGGGGCCATTGTCAATGACAGCAGATCCCTGGCCAGACAGATCAGCGCTTTTGCCCGTGAACCTGAGCCAGGAGAGCAGATCGTTTTTTTCAGGACCCGTTATATCCGGCGGCAGATTGCCTGGTGTTACAGTCTTAGCCGGTCCTTACGCGGCCAGGACAGCCAATTTGGAATGGAAAAATTTCTTACCAGGAGCGAAATGCAGCATGTCCGGAATTTCAATAATTCTCCGATGGCTATCCTTGAAATACAAGGCCAGGAGTTACAAAAGGCCTTGCATAACGGCTGGATCAATTCCTATCAGCAGGTGGAGATCGACAGGACCCTTTCCCGTTTGTGCGACGCGATGGGGAAATGCGAGCGGATAAAAAACACGATATTTCCCGCTACGTACAGCCTGTATATCCATTTTTCTTTGCTTTTCTTTTTCCTGCTGCTGCCCTTTGCGGTAGTGGATTTTTTCGGGTTTATGAGCGTACCGGTCGTAATTGTTATCGCAGCGGTTTTTTTCCTGATCGAAAAAATGGCTATTCACCTCCAGGACCCTTTCGAGAATAAACCTACGGATACACCAATGACGGCAATTTGTTTTACGATCGAGCGTGACCTGAAACAAATGATCAGCGATGCCCCCTATCATCCGGAACAGTTCTCTCATAAAAAGAGATATTACGAGTTATAGGATTGAGCTGAACGGCTTCCATTTTTTGAAAGATCCATTTATAGAGGTCCTTTTTATGACGATCCGGCTCACTGAAATGCTGCCTATCATAGCCGGGGCCGGATCGTTCCGCATCCAGCAGGGTGAACCGGATGCCCAGTGTTTTTAATTCCCGGATCAGTTTCGACGAAAGACTTTCAATAGCCAGCCGGGTGGCTGTATAGATGACCGTATCGGCAATAGATGAGATACGCGAACTATCAGGAAATGAAAAAATATGTCCTGAACCCTGTTTTTTTAAAAGGGGCATGATCTGTCTCAACACGTGAAAACTACCGAATAATTGCTCTTCAAAATTCTCGCTGACCGCCTTATCGGAAAAAGTACACAAACAAGACCCGGACTCCTTCTCAAAAGGACGGTATCCTGCTGCATTAACAACGATATCGATTTTCCCAAACCTCCGGAAGGTTTGCCGGATGGCCTTTTGAACATCATTCTCATTGGTAAGATCCGCGCTGAGCAGGAGAAGATCTCTACCGGATAAGAATCTTCCCTGACAGATGGCTGCCACCTGATAGCCTTTCTCCAAAAGACGTTCAGTGAGAAAAAGACCCGGTCCTTCGTCCGCTCCGGTGATGAGACATACTTTGCTGTTTTTCATAATTTTATTTTTGGACAGATAAAATTACAAACAACCATCATAGGACTCATTACAGGAATCAAACGTATTCTTACAAAAATCAAACAAAAAGCAAATAACATTCAGAGAAAAATCCGACAATAATCAGACAACCCGAAAAGAAGACGGGGTAAGTTGGGTCTTTTTGCGGAAAAAATTATTGAAATGAGCGGGTTCTTCGAATCCAAGACAATAACTGATCATGGAAACATTCCAGTCCGTATGTTTTAGTAAGGCTTTGGCTTCCGATAACAATCTTCCGGAAATATGCTCGGTAGTGGTCTTGCCCGTAGTTTGTTTTACTGCCCGGTTGAGATGGTTGATATGAACGGCAAGCTGATCTGCATAGTCTTTTGCAGAACGCATACTGAATTGTTGCCCGGGAGATTCTATGGGGAACTGACGTTCCAGTAATTCGGTAAAGACGGCTGTGATCCTGGAATTGGCATCGGGATGCCGGTAAAGCGCTTCGGCAGGCTGCATTTTTAAAGCATAATGAACAAGTTCATACACGTAATTCCGAAGCAGGTCATATTTATAGACATAATCAGAGTTAATCTCATCCAGCATTTTTTTATATAGGGCACTGATCTCCCTGTCCTGCTCCTTGGTAATGGAATAGGTGGGCGTGCCTCCCGGAGCGAACATCGGCAGATCCCCAAAGGTTTTTTCGGTAATAAAGGATCCGGTAAAAATGCAAAAGAAACCGGTAGTATTATCGGATAAGGATTCAAAGACATATGGTACGCGGGGGTTAAAGAAAAGAAGGGTCGGACCCGTCGTTTCCAGGCTTTTGTCGGCATAATGATAACGGTTTTTCCCCCTGGCCAGGCTTATCTTATAAAAATCCCTTCTGCTGTATACTGGCGGGCTGCCTTTAGGACCCAGACAGTCCTCTATCCGGAATACATTAAAATGTCCCGTACCTTTTTGCAGATCCGCAGGGACTTCGTTCAATTTTTTTTTGTAAAATTCCTCCAGACTTTCTGTTGCTGCCATTTGCCAAAATTACGAAAATCAAACAATCTTCCGAAAATCAAATTATGCAAAGGCTGTTACCTACATTTCCTGCGAAGGGTCCCAGAAGACCTTCTTAAAGTCTACTATCTTATCGTTTTTAACAGCAATGCCTTCTTTTTCCAGTAATTGCTGCATTTTTTCTGGTGGCTTGAAATGATGTCTGCCAGAAAGTAAGCCAATGCTGTTGACCACCCGGTGGGCGGGAACCGGTTTTTTCGCATTTGGAGTAACTGCCATGGCCCAGCCTACCATCCTGGCCGAGAGCCTTGTGCCCAGACAGGCAGCAATAGCCCCGTAGGAAGTAACACGCCCGCGGGGTATTTGCCGGGCGACTTCATGTACCAGGTCAAAAAAAGATTCATCCTTACGGCCCGAAGGGGTAAGGGCTGTCAACCGCTCTTTTAAAGGTGAACCTTTTGGGGCAGATCTTTTTGGAGCAGAGCTTTTGGAAACAGCCTTTTTGGTAAGGTCCTTTTTGGGAGGACTCTTTTTGGGAGTGCTTTTTTTACTTTTTGATATAGCCATAGATTTTTCTTTGCTCCAGGAGAAAGGTTCTTCGGGGTTCACTCACCTTTGCGAAATCATAAGGGCAGTGTTTGCATCCATTTCCACAGCAATATCCTCTTTCCAAATGATATTTTTCCATAAATACCATATAGCCCTGCTCATTGGTATAATAATCTTCGCCTTCAATCAGTGGTTCCATGTGCGGCGTTTATTTCATCAGGTTTATTTTCATCAGGTTTAGTTTCGTCAGGTTCTGGTTCTTCAAGTTCTGATTCTTCAGGATCTTGCCCTTCTGGTCTTTCGTCCCCAATTTCCACTTCCATCAACCTTTGATGCAATACTTCGTCTATATCGGGCAATAGACCCGTCGGGAGGGTAAAACATAAATAATGAACCCGACGGCTCTGAGCGATGTCGAGCCCTTCATAATGAGTCCTGATCTGCAGCTCTTCTTTCATCGGAGCCGCATAAATATTATCTGAATCTTCCAGCACAGTCAGCTGGCAAAGTTCGATGACCCATTTCGTAAAGGTATAGAGAACCGGTGAATCTGTTTTTAAGTGAATCAAACCGCCAGGAACAAGGATTTGCTGATACAAACGGAGAAACTTGGGATGGGTCAGCCGCCTCCTTGCCCTTGATTTTCTTAACTGAGGATCGGGAAAGGTTAACCAGATCTCCTCCACTTCGCCAGGATTAAAATAAAGCTGGATCTGATCGATCTTCGTACGCAAAAAAGCCGCGTTTTCAATTTTAGTTTCCAGGCATTTTTTGGCGCCGATATAGAGACGATTCCCTTTCAGGTCCACCCCGAGAAAATTCCGTTGCGGATATAGTTTAGCCAATCCGACAGCATACTCTCCCTTGCCGCAGGCAAGTTCAAGGGTTAGCGGATGGTCGTTTTTAAAGAATTCGTTCCACTTACCGGCCATACCTTCCGGGTATTGAAGGACATTCGGAAATGATTTGATCGCTTCGAATCGTATTAGCTTTTTTTGCCCCATGAGGCTGCAAATTTAGATAAAAATCGGGTCTTGAAAAGAACAGGGCGTTTTAGGATACGAGAGTCTTCGATCCTCCGCAGGGGTATGGATGAAATTTTATGATATTCTTAAGAGACTGCTCTTAGTCCTATTTCTATCTTTACCCCTCTTATGATTGGGAAAACACTACCATAAACTCAATCATTTATCATGCTAAGGAAGATCGCCGGTTTGTTTATTCTTTGCTTTTGCTCGCAGGCTTCCCGTGCCCAAAACCTTTTTTCAATCAGGGGAAAGGTGCAGGACAGTAGTTCCCGGGCTTTTTTGGATGGGGCGACCCTTATTATGGTCCATCTTCCCGATACCACGGATCTGCAATTTCAGGTAAACCGCAAGAACGGGTTTTTGTTCAAGGACCTGAAACCCGGATCTTATCTTATGCTTGCCTCTCACCTGGGCTACCGGACAGATACCTTTACCATTAAACTGGATAAATCAGCCGTTACGGAAACCGTTAAGAACATATTGTTGGTTCCCACTTCCACCGGTCTGGCCGAAGTCGTGGTCCGGGCAACGATTCCACCGGCCATTGTACATAATGATACGATTGCCTTTAATGCCGGCGCCTATGCCTTACGTCCCAACTCAACCGTAGAGGATCTCCTTCGCCGGTTACCCGGTGTCGAGGTCGACAAAGATGGTAATGTCACCATGCAGGGGAAAAAAGTTGATAAAATTTATCTGGACGGGAAAGAATTTTTCCTCGGGGATCTTAAGACCGGCACCCGCAATCTTCCTTCCGATATTGTCGCCCAGATCGAAGCTTATGATACCCAGACAGACAGGGGCAAACTAACCGGGATCAAGGACCGTACAGGAACCAAAACGATCAATGTAAAACTGAAGAAGGACCGGAAACGTGGTTATTTCGGGAACATCTATGGCGGTATTGGAAATGATAAAGGAGAGAACGATGCTTATTCGGTTGGCGGGTCAATTACCAACCTGGGTGGATCCCGCTGGATATCTGCTACCGCTAATGCGAATAATATCAGTAACCAATTCACCGGTACCGATACCCGGACTTCCTTCCGCCCATCCGGCCGGCAAACCATGGGTAGTGCGCAACTAAATCTTCGGGAAGAGGTTGGCAAAAAATTAAGTTATTCCGTTGCGGCCGGGTATAATTCTGTTTTGTCCAAGACGGCACAAACCTCTACGAAACAGACATTCCTCGCCGATTCCTCCCTGGTGGAAAGCCGTTCGGGTTATTCTTCCAACGATATGCACTCCGGAAATGCCAATGCTTTCGCCACTTATAAAATTGACAGTTTTAATCTCCTTGAGTACCGGGGTTCATTTTCCCAAAACAATATGACCAGCGTTTATGGGGATACGGTATCGATCCTCACGAGTAAGCCTGCTGACGCTTATACCAGTAATGCCGGCCGGTCAGTCAATAGCAACGATTCCAGAAATATAAACCTGAGCAATGACCTGGAATACCGGCGTAATTTTAAAAAACAAGGACGTTTATTTCTAATTGGCCTGAATCATTCGGTCACCAACCAGCGCCAACCGGCATCCACTTATTCTCTGGTCGATAATTTCGATAGTACGGCCAATCGTCTTCAGCAAAAGATCATCAACCAACAATCGAATCAAACGGGTTCCGGCAACAACTATGGGCTGTCGGTGACGTATACGGAACCCCTGGCCGCCCACCAGGTCCTGGATCTTAATTATAGCGTTAACAGCTCTTCCAGCCGCTCCGATAAAAACTCCTTTGATTACGATAGCACCACCGGCAATTACGATAAGGCAGATACGACTACCTCCAATCATTTTCAGGCCCGCAACACTGTCCATCGACTAGGGGTGGGTTATAACCTGGTCAATGGTAAATTCCAGTATCAGCTTGGTGTAGCTGCACAATTCACCAACCTGGATAATAATAACTATACCCTGCATAGTCATCTGGTCCAGCATTTCACTAATTGGTATCCCCGGGCCTCGCTGCTTTATGCCCTGGGGCAGGGGCGAAACCTTAATCTGTCTTATTCCGGCAACAGTACTGCCCCTTCCATCGATCAGCTGCAACCCCTTCCGGATATTACCAATCCTTTCTTCGTCCGTGTCGGCAACCCGGATCTGAAGCAACAGTTCGATCATAACCTGGGCGTCAATTACGCTCAGTTTAACCAGGAAAATTATACCAATCTCCAGGCTTCCCTTTCAGGAAATTATACGGAAAACAAAATCACTACTGCCACGACCATTCTATCAGGAGGCGTTCAGCAACTTCAATTCGTAAATACCAGTGGAAATTATAGCTTGAACGCCAATGTGGATTATGGCTTTCCCCTCGGCAAACCTGGAACAGGGCTATCACACAGCGGAAATGGCAATATTTCCATGCACGGCAGATATGGCCGGGATCTGAGCCTGTTAAACGGAGGCGAAAATATTACCAATAATATGGGATGGGGAAGTCAGCTGCGGATCGGTTATCATTTGAAAGATAAGCTGTATATCGACGGGGTTGCCGCCATCGATTATAATGGTGCCAGGTATTCCATCAATTCCAATCCCAATTCCAATTCCTGGGTCAGCCATTACGATCTGGATGCTGCATGGCGTCTCCCCGGAGGGCTTTCCCTTTCCAGCAATTATACCCTGCAGGTTACCGGGAAACAAGCCGGTTTGTCCGCCCGTGCCGTATCCCTCTGGAATGCCAGCATCGCCAAGTCCCTGTTCCACCAGGAAAACTGGAAACTCCGGCTTTCTGCCTATGATCTGCTGAATAACAGTACCAGTTATACGCAATTCGTAGGGCTGAACTTTATCCAGACGAGCAGCAGCAATCTTCCAGGCCGGCTTTTTTTGCTAAGCCTCGCCTATAATTTCCGAAAATTTCCGGTTAAGAAGGCATAGACAGGAACTCACCCGGTTTTCAGACTTCGGACCGGATTGGCCAACGCAGCTTTGATGGCCTGGAAACTGATCGTCACCAGGGTGATCAAAAGTGCTATGAGGGCGGAAAAGACAAATACGGCCGGACCAATGGTAATGCGGTAATCATATTTGTGCAGCCAGTTTTGAAGAAAATAGAGCGCCACCGGAGACGCGATCAGGCAACTGATGAACACTAAAAGGAAAAACTCTCCGGAAAGCAACATCCATATCTGGGGGATGGAAGCGCCAAGTACCTTTCTGATCCCAATTTCCTTGGTCCGTTGTTCTGAAACATAGGCCGCAAGCCCAAACAATCCAAGACAGGAAATAAAAATGGCTAATCCGGCAAAGATACCCGCAAGTTTTCCTACCAGCATTTCGAGATTAAACTTATGCCTATACTCTTCATCGACAAACTGGTAACTATAAGGATAGGCAGGATTATACTTGTCGAACAGCCGGGTAAGTTTTACAATGGCCTCCTGAGTTTTGGCTTCCGGTGATAAACGATACAACATCACCCTTCCCCATTGTACATGTGAAAATATTGCCGGGGCGACAGGGGTAAAAGGAGATTCCATCAAGGCATCTTTTACAACGCCAATGATCCGGACGGGTGTTGAACTGCCGTTCCAGACGATTTCCCGGCCAATTGGATTTTTTAAACCAATTCGATTAACGGCCGCCTCATTGAGAATAACGCTCGATGTGTCGGCACTCCAGTTAGTCGAAAAATCCGTTCCTGTCTGAAGTTTCATGCCTACAGTCCGGAAATAACTATCGGAAACGAAAAGTGTTCCAATATTGACGGACTCTTCCCCCGCATTTTTGCCTGGCCAGTTATCAAGGGAAAAGTGGCTGTATACCCCTGTTACCGGGCTGGATGCTTCGGTGATATTCTCTACTATTCCGGATTGCAGGAGTTCGTTTTTTAAAGCCTCATAATTCTTATTAAGGTCTTCGCTCATACTGGTCATCATCAGCCGGTCGGCATTATAACCGGTAGGACGGTTTTTTGCATATTGGATCTGCCTGTAAACAATAAGCGTACTGATAATCAGGGCAATCGAACAAGAGAACTGCACCACTACCAGGATTTTCCTGGGCAATGCGGCCGATTTCCCCAATCGGCTGCCACCTTTTAAAACCTTAACCGCATTGAAGGAGGATAAATAAAAGGCAGGCCTGCTTCCGGCTAATAAACCCGTGATCAGCACGTAGCCGAGCATGGAACACCAGAAAACTGGATTGGAATAAGGGATTAGAATGGCGTTGCCGGTTAGGGTATTAAAGTAGGGAAGGACTAGCTGAACCAGCAAAAGCGATAACAAAAAGGCCAGCAAGGCGATTAGAATGGATTCCGTTAAGAACTGGAAGATCAGGTCGGACCTTTGTGATCCTACAGCTTTTCTGACGCCCACTTCTTTTGCCCGTTGCTCGGATCTGGCGGTCGAAAGATTCATGAAGTTGATACATGCGATGAGTAATACCAAAATTCCGATAATACTGAACATGCGTACATAATCAATAAAACCTCCGGCCACTTTCCCGTTCTTAAAATCGGAGTAAAGATGCCAGTCCTTCAGCGGATGAAGTATGATTTCCGGTTTTGCCGGCCTCATTTGAGAGCTGTGCTGATATACCAGGTCTTTTATTTTGGATGCAATTTGTGTTTTACTGACACCGGCCTCCAGCTCAACAAAGATCTGGAACGAATTATTTGTCCAGGTCGTGCGGGCGGATTTCATCCATTCCTGGGTTTGCTCATCAAAACTGAAGGGCAGCAGGAAACTGAATCGAAAGGAGGAATTGGCCGGTATATCCTTCATCACCCCGGTCACTTTTACATTTGTACTATTATCGATCCTGATAATTTTATCGATCGGGTCATTCTCTCCAAAAAAGGCTTTTGCGGTCGATTGATCGATCACTATGGAATTGGGGTCTTTTAATAAGTTACTCCGGTTTCCTTTCCATAAAGGGAACTGAAACATAGTTAAAAAATCAGAACCTGCAGCTCCGCCCTTCAGGAAAAGTTTTTTGTTACCTACCATTAATCCGTGTTGCTCATCACCCAGCCAATCCGATTCAGCAACCCTTTTGATCCCGGGGATATCCTTTCTTAGTATATCTGCCAGCGGAAGGGCGATGGCGTTTTGGGTATGCGTTCCATCATGCTGGCTGGTAAAGTTGACCTTTACCTGGTATAATTGAATGTAGTTGGGTAAAAAACGATCGTAGGAGAACTCATTAAATGCCCATAAGGCGATCAACAAGGCAACCGCCATACCTGCAGCAAGGCCAACGATATTCAAAAAACTGTAGATCCTGTTTTTGGTTAGGTTTCGCCAGGCAGTTCTGAAATAGTTTTTTAGCATGATTTTATTCAGCTAAGCTGATGCCGGGTTTGCAAGATTTTATTAATCAATGATTTATTGACTAAAGATGGTCCGGGATCGTTCGTTTATGATACAGGAAGTGTTTCATTTTTTCATTTCTTGACTCGTCCGGCTAAAATTATACCTCTTCAAACTCGAATTTTATTTCCTCTGCGGTGTCCTTTTTGCCTATAACCCTTGTTTTGGCCAGCAAATCTCCCAATCGCTGGTTTTGATCTGTAGACTTCACCAGTAAAAAGGCGATAGATCCAAAGCACCATGAGATTTCGAGCGCATCACAAACCCTGCGGATGATAGTTTGACCCAGCGTTACGGGTTGACCATCCCGGGAAATGACCCTTAACTTAAAAATCTGATGACCAAGGGTGCCATCCATATATTGTTCGGTTATGACAAAATAAAGGAACCAAAACAAGAATAAAATCAGGGCAGGAATGCCAGTTACCCTATAAACTCCTTCTTCGTCCCTGGTTCCAACCATGACAATATAAAAAATTACTAATGCAAAAAATAAGGTGTAGTCGATCAGGGTTGCTCCTACCCGTTTGGAAGTGTACGCATATCTCATGAAATGTATGTTTCTTTTGAATAAAGCCTTTTGAATAAAATGAGTGAATTTAGTTACTAATTTCTATATATCTTGATAGGAAAATCTTTGCTTTTTATGTTTGTGGGAGTGAAAAATCCAACTTTAACCGATGACGGGAATAACCTATTACGAAGGATTTATTGACAAACCGCATGAGCTGTTTAAGTATTTGGTCTCTTCTGTCAATTGGGACGAAAGAATGGGTACCAGAAAGACGGCCAGCTATGGGAAAGCCTATAATTATTCCCAAATGGCCTATCCGTTTCAAGAGTTTTTACCTGTTTTATCGGATATAAATAAACGGCTAAGCTTTATTATAGGTTTTACGCCGAATAATTGCCTGATTAATTATTACCCGGATGGTAAATCAAAAATGGGTTACCATGCTGATCAGACCGACATTTTGAAAGAAAATACAGGGATTGCTATTGTCTCCATTGGTGAAGCCAGGAAATTAAAATTCCGGAATAAAATGAATCCGGAAACGATTTTGGAATATGAATTGCAGCCTGGAAGTTTAATTTATATGGCACAGGAAATCCAGGATGTTTGGGAACATGCTATTCCGAAATCGGATACCGAAAATGGAAGGATCAGTTTGACGTTCAGGAATATTAAATAAAAACAAGAGAATTGTAACTCGGTGCCCTTAGGGGAATTGGATTACTTACATTAGAAAAATTTAATAAATTGACTAGCCATGTGCATGACCCTATATTTAGGTGCTAATAATCAGATGCCCCGAATTAATTTTGATAAGCGTTCACCTGCATTTAATACAAAAGAATTAGACGAGTCGGAATACGCAGTAAGAAGCCATTTCTCACAATCTAACGTTTTGTATGTTGGAACCGATCAGGGGTGTGGCTGCGGATTCAGACATGCTCTTTTGGCGGATGGCGAATGGCTTGACGTAGTTGATGAGGATAATAAGGAGCAGAATAAAGAACAGAAAAACCATCAGGATCTACTTGATTATATAGGTAATTACTCAAATGATGTACACGTTGAAATATACGGATGCTGGGCTGGCGATGTTATTGAACTTCCGCAATCCAGAGAAGTAATCAATGGTAGCGATTTAATCAATAAAGATTTTTATTTTAAAGAACGTGGGTTTTATCAAGTTAGGATTAAATGACAGGACGAATACTTTCTATAAGAAAAATACTTGTATCCCAGACCAGTCCAGAATAGCTTATTAAATACATAGCATGAATTTAAAAGAAGTAAAGCCCTCACCTTTAGGTGATGTACCTGGCTCGCCTGAAAACATAAGGCTGAAAGATTATCGACCGGAATCTATTTTCAATACGACTATAACCCTTGTTCCCAATGCACGCTATGCTGCCATCGACATGCATACGCATGCCTGGCAGCCTGATACCAATATTGGAGACTGGGTAGCCAGGATGGATGCGGCAAATGTGGAAAAGAGTATAATTCTTTCTTTTGAAACGGGCGCTGCATTTAATGACATTATTACCCGATTCGAGCCATTTGGAGATCGTTTTTCCATATGGTGCGGCTTTGATTATACCGGCTACGATAAACCGGGAAATAATTGGATAGACAATGCATTGGCTGAACTGAAACGCTGCCATGATAAGGGCGCCACGGGAGTTGGTGAATTAGGGGATAAAGGGCTTGGTGAGTTTTATTCCAGCCCGGTGCCGGGCTATGGCATGCATCTGGACGATTTACGTATGGATCCGTTACTCGAGGCTTGCGGTGCGCTGGGACTTCCTGTAAGCGTGCATGTGGCTGATCCTTTTTGGATGTATTTGCCTATGGATATTCACAACGATGGTATGATGAATGCCTACAATTGGCGTATAGATATGAATAAGGAAGGCATACTAAGTCATGCACAATTGCTGGAGACACTTGAACATGCCGTTCACAAACATCCCAATACCGTATTTATAGCCTGCCACCTGGCAAATTGCTCGCACGACTTGAAATTGATTGGAAAAATGTTAGATAGTTATCCCAATCTATATGCCGATATAAGTTCACGTTTAAAAGAAGTGGCCGCTGTACCCCGTTATGCAAAGGCTTTCTTTGAAAAGTATCAGGATCGGATAATATTTGGCAGCGATCTCGGATACGATCCTTCCAATACCATGGATTATGCGACACAACTATACCAGGCTTCTTTCAGACTATTGGAATCTGCTGACGAGCATATTTACGAACACCAATTGTTCAAATATCATTGGCCACTTTATGGCCTTGATTTAGAGGATAAGGTATTAAAAAAACTATATCGGGATAATGCGCTTAGAATAATTGGATAATAAAAAACAACTAAAACCGAATATTTGAAATTACATTGAAAGATGAGTAAGGATAATTTAATTCAGCTTTTTCAAAGTGCGTTGCCAATGAGCAATGCCAAGGCCGAACAGATAGCAGAGAAATTTAAGTGGAGGAAAACTCTCAGGAACGAGTATTTATTAAAAGAAGGATCTGTTTGCAGCGAGTCGCATTTTATTGAGGAAGGCATTGTTAGATCGTACATTTATGATCTTGAAGGAAAGGATGTAACGACAGCATTCTGTTCAAAACGAATGTTCGCCAGCGATCTTTTATCGTTTTTTAAAAGGATACCTTCAAAAGAAAATATTCAGGCATTGACAGATTGCCAAACCTGGTATATCACTTACGACGACATGCAGGAAAGTTTCCACACAATTCCGGAGTTTCGTGAATTTGGCCGGCTAAACATCATTAATCAATACGGTATCCTGCAACAAAGGATGTTGTCAATGCTGCAGCAAACAGCAGAGCAGCGTTATGGTGACCTGGTCTATGTTAACCCTGAAATCCTTCAACATGCACCTTTAAAATACATTGCGACCTACCTGGGCATCACTGATACCTCGCTGAGCAGGATAAGAAAGGAATTTATAAAAAAATAGCCAACCCGATTTCTTGCCATTTGCTAAGCGCGAGGCAAGATATTTGATCTTACTTTGTACTATCATCTAATCGACAAACAAATGGCAAGTTACATATCAAGTATGCCTTTATGGGTTATAGTACTATTTATCGCAGCGTTCTTGTATTCTATTGCCTTTATCGCCAATCCGGTAAAACAGGCTGCTCTTGATGCGGGTATGACTCCGGACAGTGCGAAAAATATCCAACTCGGCATTTTTGGTTTTTATATTCTTTACCTTGCTTATGCTTCAATATTGGCTTTGAATGGTGTCTTTTACGTCGTCTCACTACCGCCAAGAGTAATGGTATTTACGGCTATTCCCTTAATCATTGTACTATTTGTAATTGTCGGGAATACAAAACTATTCAAGAAATTACTTCGGTCAATTAAATTGGAATCCTTAATCGCCTTGCATGTATTTAGGTTATTAGGCGTGTTCTTTCTACTTCTTTACTTCTACCACTTGCTCCCCGGGGATTTGGCGTTTTCGGCCGGGATGGGGGATATTATTACGGCGATCCTCGCAATACCTGTAGCGAGAATGGTTTCAAAAGGGAAGCCTGGAAATCTAAAGGTGGCTTATGCCTGGAATATCCTTGGAGCATTAGACATTTTTACGCTGCTTGTTATCGTTGCCTTAGGCTCAAAAAACGCCCTGGTCACTGTTGAACGGAAAGATATGGAAATGACAATGTTCCCGTTTGTGTGGTTCCCTGTATTTGCCCCGGCTACCATATTGTTTTTACACGCCACTATTTTCAGGAAATTACAGCAAATAAAAGCTAAGTAATAAATTGGGAACCATGATCAGTCAAACAGGCGAGATCAGAATTATGCGCTCTATCCTCCTGGAACAATTAAAAGACCTCACCAACGAACAACTTAATCAAACTGCCAAAGGATTTAACAACAACATTATCTGGAACCTGGGCCATATGATTGCCGTGCAACAGGGAGTATGTTACAAAAAAGCCGGCTTGCCGATAATGATCAGTGATGATTTTTGGGAGCGGTTTAAGGCGGGGGCAAAACCCAAAGGTATTATCAGCGACGACGAAATAGTATCTATAAAACTATTGCTAATTATTACTTTGGATCAATTAGAAACAGACTACAACAAACAACTATTTGATAATTATACCACCTGGGTAACGAAAAACGGCGTTAGCCTGGCCACCATTGATGACGCCATAGCATTTCTCGCATTTCATGAGGGATTGCACTCAGGTGTTATTATGGCTTTAAAGAGATCGGGTCTTAAATAGCTGTAGAGAGAGGATTACGCTAAGGGTCTTAGGTTTGCAGGATGATTTTTTAAAACTTGCGGCGGATGATGAATATGGAAGAAAACTGCAGGATTTAACATTGCTCGGGAAAAAGTAATATGTCAAAAACTAAAATCGATATATGGGTCTATGCACATTGGGTGGGCATGCCCGGCAACCACTCCAAAACAAAAATGCCCCGCCTTGGGGGCGGGGACATCCATTAATCTGCTGTAGAGGGAGGAGTCGAACCTCCACGGGGTAGTTAGCCGTAGCGCAATGTGTGGTGGTCAACCCCAGTCGAACCCGATTTGAGTCGGGCCCGGCATTACACTATGTTTATCCCAAACCCCCACCCCCGAGACAAGAGGGCATGTCTGCCAAATTTCATCACTCCACAATAAAAACCGGAAAGGATCGCCGTTTACCGGAAATCCTATCTGCTGTAGGAGAAGGACTCGAACCTCCACGGAGCGGTTAGCCGTAGCGCAATGTGTGGTGGTCAACCCCAGTCGAATCGGGCTTGCGCCAAATCCGGCATTACACTATGTTTATCCCGTGATCTCCACCCCCGAGACAAGAGGGCATGTCTGCCAAAATTTCATCATCCCACAGTATAGAGTCTCTTAAAAAAGAACGATTCGGTGTAAAATTAAACAAAAGGGCTATATTTTTGTCTTTTTTCGAACAAAAATTTTTATATTTTCAAAATTATTTAAATATTTGCATTTTAATATAGATAAAATTTAAAAACGTTATTCAAGATGGCTTTAAAATTGAATCTCGACAAATTAGACCTTCAGATTATTCATGAAATGATGGAGAATGCCGAAATCTCTTATGCTGAATTAGGGAAAAAACTATTTGTTTCAGGAGGGACTATACATGTCCGGATTAAAAAATTGCAGGAGTTATCGGTTGTTAAAGGTACAAAATTACATGTAGATCTCAAGCAATTGGGTTATGATGTCATTGCTTTTATAGGGATCTACCTGGAAAAGAGCTCTTTATATGACAGCGTAGCAAAAGAATTACAGAAGATCCCTGAAATCGTACGGCTCAATTATACCACGGGGAATTACAGTATGTTTGCGGAGATCGCCTGTAAAGACATCAACCAGTTACGATTTGTTCTGCACGATGAATTGCAAAAAATAAAAGGGATTGAACGCACGGAGACCTTTATTTCCCTTGATGAAAGTTTTACCCGCAACGTACAGGTCTTTAAGGAATAATAAATAATACTACCTTAGCGTTAACCCTATTCAACAGAACATAAGTCTATTTTTTATGAAACGATCCTTCCATTTGAACAACCTCTTTTTTACGATTGGGACCCTACTTCTTTTAATTTTTATAACCAGCTGCGGCGGCAGTAAAAGTACTCCTGAAGCAGCCCTGACCGTAACTACCACCCCCGCCTCAGGAACCGTCCAGACCCCTTCGCCCGGCCCATTTAATCTAAACGTTAAAATTACGTCCGCAATGCCTGGCAAAGGTGTTAAAATTGCCATTTCCGCCGCCCCCGATGGCAGTTCAACCACCTTTTATACCAACACTGTAAATTCTACCCAGGCTTCCAATGATTTTTCGATCGCCAACACTCCGCCAGCGACGGTTTCAGTGGTAACCATAAAAGTAACCTCACTTTCTACGCCTACGAATACCTGGACAGGTTCGTACCGGTATTCTTTAAAGTGAATAAAAAAGTAGGAAAATAAAGGAATAAATCACACCCTTACATTCAAAGCATCCCTTAGTCCATTTCCCAAAAGATTGAAGGCCAATACCAGTAGCATGATAGCAATTCCGGGAGCCAGGGCCAGCGCAGGATTATGCGTAATGATGAAATTATAATTCTCCTTGATCATCAATCCCCAGCTTGGCTGAGGCGGCTGTACGCCAATACCGAGGAAACTTAATCCCGCCTCAATTACAATAGCGGAGGCAAAATTGGAGGCGGCTACGACCAATACCGGCCCCATGACATTGGGTAAAATATGCCGAAAAAGGATACGGCTATGGGAATAGCCCAAGGCCCTGGCCGCTTCCACAAATTCTTTTTCTCTTACTCCCAGAACCTGTCCCCTGATGATCCTGGCCACATTCACCCATAAAGTAAGGCCAATGGCTATGAATACCTGCCAAAACCCTTTCCCCAGCATCAATGTGATCGCAAACACCAATAACAGGGTTGGAATACTCCAGATGACATTGATCAGCCACATAATGACCTCATCCACTCGGCCGCGGAAATACCCGGCAAGCGCCCCTAAAAGCACTCCAATACTTAAAGAAATAAGAACGGTGATCAATCCCACCGCCAGACTTACCCTTACCCCGACAATCAGGCGGCTTAAAATGTCGCGGCCATAATTATCTGTTCCCAGCCAGAATGTCCTGCGATGAATATAGAATGAGGATTTTTCGGTACCGTGCGATAAGGACGGGATTGCTACAGGAAAGCTCAATCTTTCTTCCACCCCTTCATCCACGAATTTCTGTATGATCAGGCTGTCCCCCTGTTTGGAATAACCATTGATGGGAATATAGGTGTATTCGTCTTCCTTCCCGGAAATCAGGCGTTTGCCAAAAGAAACCGGATCCCTTTTTTTCTCCTTTTTTATCAGCAGGAACTGTTGCGAAAATCCTGGCTGGCGACCCCCGATCTCCACAATCATCCGGTTTGCATCCGGAGTCGGGTCCGGAGCGATATAATAAGCAGACAAAGCCACAAAAAGAGCCAGTCCAATTATGACCAGTCCAAATATGGCCCCTTTATTCCGGCGCAAACGGTGCCAAATCTGTTTGCCGGGAGACGGATTTTGAGGATCATCTTGAGGATCGGAATGATTCATTGTTTATTCTACTTTTCGCTCCTTCCAGCGATAGCTGCCAAATTTACCAAGCCAGCCGATTATAATAGTGTAAAATATGTGAAATGGTTGTAAGACAGGGAAATAAGGAAGCAGACGCTGCTGGCCGAAAAAACCGGCAACGGAACGTACAAATGGGTATTCTACGAATGTTTTTACGATCAGCAGGACTACAAATAAACCTAAATACAAGATGTTCCAAAAGGAGGCCAATAACAATCCTGCAAAAAGCAGGTTTATCAGGTAGACCAGGAACAATACCCAAAAGATACGTTTATCGTCATACTGATCCGCTTTACTCGCCCACCGGATGCGCTGATTGACGAATCCGTCCCATCTTGTTTCCGGATTCGTTGTTACAATGGCCTCCCGGTTCTTTAAGAAAAACACCTGCCCCGGATATTTTTTAAAAATCTTATGCATCAGTAACATATCGTCTCCCGACGGTATGTTATCGATACCCCTGAACCCTTCGACCTCGTAAAAAGCATTTTTCGCATAGGCCAGATTGGCTCCATTGCACATGGAATGAAATTTTTTATAGACTGCCGCACCTGTGATTCCCTGCAGCGTAATAAAGTCAAGGGTCTGGAAAATCGTCAAAAAGGAAGGCCTTTTACCCGCCTTTCCGGTGTCTTCTTTGCCCTCGATCCTAACAGGAGCAGCTATGAACCTGGCCCCTGTCTTTTCATAAAAACCGGCAATCGCCTGCAACCAGCCAGGCTCAAACCGGCAATCGGCATCCGTTGTTACGATCAACTCTCCCATTGCCACCCGGATCCCCGCTTCTATTGCCCATTTTTTATGCGCCCGGACAGGTTCTTTTCCGCGTTCCTGATCTGCCAGCCGCAGGCCCGTTTTGGATAGTTCCGGATGATAAAAAGAAGTGGACAGCTCCCATGTTTTGTCTGTAGAATGGTCGTCGATTATTATAACCTCGTAAAGATTTTTAGGATAGTTTTGTTGGGATAAGGACAGCAAACAGGCTTGAATGTTCTTTTCTTCATTACGGGCCGGTACCAGAACGGATATTTTCGTGCTGAATGTATAGGAATCCTCAACCCGTGAATCTTTGGCCCTGTGGTATCTTTCCTGATTACCTGCTTTATTACCCTGATCATACAAGGGAAGCGCATTCCAGGCTCTTCGGTAATATTCTATCAGGATCCCATACAGGATAAAAAGGAACAAGGATATGGAAACAAAAAGGAACATCATCGTTGGATTGGTAAATATTCCGGTAAATATAACTACTCCTTTAGCAATGAAACCAAGGCGTCCTTATTTTTACGCTCTAACAGTTGATGACCGCAGTCCAGAATAACCAATTCACAAAAGGGTTCGATGCCCTCAATAAATTTTTGCCCTCTTTCCCAAAGGATGATACGGTCATACCTTCCATACATAAGACGGACAGGAATATTTTTTTCACGGATAAGGGCGCGGAGGGAAGGAATATCGGGCCTGAAGTCCCGCATGGTTGTCCAGCGTTGGTAGAGTTCCTCCCGCACCTGTCGTTGCCCGATATACCGGATCGTAAATTTATAAACGCTCTGATTGACAAATTTTAATTTGTCGGCAAGACGAAGAATAAAAAAGAACCAACCGGGATATTGCATGGTCTTTCTGAACAACCAATTACCTGGACGGCTTTGGGTGGCCAGCCAATACCATCCGTTTACCTTTAGACCATCCGGTGCCAGCAATACCAGTTTTTCAATTTTTTCGGGGATCTTTCCCAAAAGATCAAGCGCAACCCTGCCCCCCATGCTATAGCCCAGTAAATGCCAGCCGCCTGCCGGCCCATTATGGTCGGCAACCATTTTAGTTACCAGCTCCACAAGGGTTTCCGGATCAAAATAAAGCCCCTCCTTCCAATCTGTCCCTCCATGAAAGGGAAGATCAATGGCAAACACCGTAAAATCAGGAGCAAGCGACTCCTCCAGAATGGTAAAGGATTCCGCAGACTCCCCGTATCCGTGAAAACAAAGCAATACTTTATTCCCAGTTCCCCAGGAACAATAACGTATACGGGAGGCGCCAATAAAAAGAAAGCCGGTATGCATCAGATAATCTTTCGGGGTTAAATCTACAACCTCTTATCGATATGGATACCGGCTTGTTGATCCGTACGGGTTTTCAGAATTTTAAAAATGGCCTTGTTTCAACATCCCCACTGGCTGCTGCGACCCTTAAAAAATATTGCCCTGCTGCCAATTGAGAAACCGGAACCGGGATTTTTGTTGATGGTGAAAGGACAGGATAAGATTGTAGGCTGACCAGAAGCCCTGCTGCGTTGGTTATAGTTACAAAAACCGTTTGATCTTTCCATATGTTTATTTCGGCAACGAGCGGAGAACTGCCATCAGACCCGTATAATTTAGCGAGGCTAAATGCCCTGGACTGGTTTGTCAAACTGACCACCTTGGAATAGGTTTCTTTTCCATCTTCGGTCATCTTTAGCCGGTAAAAGCTCTTTCCTTCCAGCGGATGGGCATCCGTCCAGGAATAGTCCATCGAAAAGGCGCTATTTTGTTCTTTTTGTTGATGGATGTTTTCAAAGACCGACCCGTCCGAACTTCTTTGAATGTCGAAATATCCGGGATTTCCAGGGGGGCCATTATTTATGGCGGTCCAGCGGACCAGAACGTTTTGCTGCTGCTGCTCCGCTGTAAAACCGGTCAGGGAAAGCGGAAGGATGATCCCCAAAATATTAGCGGTTTTTACTACCTGGAAAAGCAGCCAGTGACCGTCGTCATTCGGATGGATCCCGTCCCCCGTCAAGGCCAACCGAAGTCCCGGGCTGCTGGTATTACCGTCCACCAGTGGAGTCCAGAAATCCAGGGCATGCGGCCCAAACTCCGCCATGACAGAGTCAAAGGCCTGTTTCAACAAAAGCCTGGCGGCTGTACCGATATCGTTACGGGGTTGGGGCGAAGTAATATAGGCTACCTTTCCCTGAATCACCACGGAGTCATAAATTGTTCGAAGATTGGAAAGGTATTGAGTTAGCGTAAAATTGAAGATAAAGTCATTATTCGGATAAGAGATAAGGACCAAATCCGGATTCAAGCTCATGGCATAGGTAACATTATGATCCAGAAAGGGGCTGTCGGGACCAGGAGGCGAATGACTCTCCGGAGTAAGAAAGCTCGAAGGCATACCATTAAAGGTTGTCAGGCGGGACTGCCCCCGGTTAACGCCGGTTACAGGGTATCCAAGACCTACATAATAGGCTATTATGAGTTTAAACCAGGCACTATCATCGCCGGAGCCTTGCCCGGCTAATGTAGAAGAACCGATGCCGACAATTTTCTGAGCTCTGCCTGGAAAAGACATGGCGAGGCAGCATACCGCCATTGTAAGTAATTTACGCATAGGTAAAAAATATAATGGTTAACAATAAAAAGACGGGAAATCAAAGGAGTAAGGATAAGGTCAATGCAGTAAAGCCATCTTTTCCTGTACCAGAACAGAGTCGTAGATCGCCTATTCTGATGGAAAATGGAATAATGCCCGATGGTAGGGAAGGCGGTTTTAGATGAGATTTGGAAAAAGGCATAGGGAACCTCTGGCCCTCAACGACAGAGCGGACAGGGTGGACCATGGGGAACCGGGCATGGGGATGCGGAGTCAATGGGGGCGGAGGAAGGAGTACGGAGCAAAGGAATGCCGGAAACAGGAGACGGAAGCAAAATTACCGGTAAGGATAAATGAATAGCGATATTGGGGTGGGAGCGGAAGTCGGTTGCCATTCAGCCTGAATGGATAGCCGGAAATAGAACTTTCTAATGGAGATTTATCAGATGGACGTTCTTTACGAATTTACTCTTTTTTGCGCACAGAGGACTTTTTTTCTAATATTCGCGGAGATGAGAAAAAATTCGTATTTTTATTTAGTTGTTTAACTAACTATATGCCAAACAACCAATTTAAAAAAGGAGAGCTCTATAGCTTTATTACAGGTAAGGCCAGTACGGCCATTGCCCGGAACCTGCAAAAGAAATTCAATAATGCGGGGTTGAAGATAACCATTGAGCAATGGAGTGTGTTATATCATTTATGGAAGGAAGACGGAAAAAGTCAGCAGGAGTTATGTAATGCAACCTTCAGGGACAAGCCCAGCATTACCAGATTGGTGGATAACCTGGAGAAACTGCAACTGGTAAAAAGAGTTCCTGCCGAAAATGACCGCCGCATCAACCTGATTTACCTGACTAAACAAGCTCAAAAACTCCAGGAGGAGACCATGGCCCTTGCCGAGGAAACCCTGAACGAAGCCCTCGAGGGTGTACCATCGGATCGTATCGATATTTGTAAGGAGGTACTTCAGGTCGTATATGATAATTTAAAATGAACCCTTATTGCTGCATAAATGTTCATGAAAAATGATAAAGCAAACTATTAAATAAGTAAATTATCTCACCACAAAACAATTTTCTATGAGCGCCTCCACTGAAAAAAAGCAGGTCCTTAAAGGAGCTGAATGGCTGGTAAAAGAAAGTTCTCCTTTCGAGACCTTTATCCCGGAAGATTTTAACGAAGAGCAACAGATGGTAAAGGATATGTGCGCTTCCTTTCTCGATGCGGAAGTGCTCCCTATAATCGACCGGATAGATAAACTGGAACCGGGTCTGATGCCATCACTGGTACAAAAAGCCGGCGACCAGGGTTTACTGGGTACGGCTGTTCCTGAAGAGTATGGTGGATTGGGAAAAGATTTTATAACCGCTACCCTCGTTAACGAAGGGTTAGGAGGAGGCTTTTCTTTTTCTGTAGCAGTCTCCGCACACACGGGAATCGGAACCCTGCCGATCCTTTATTTTGGCACGCCTGAACAAAAACAAAAATATATTCCCAAACTGGCCAGTGGGCAGTGGAAAGGTTCCTACGGACTGACAGAACCCAACAGCGGCAGCGATGCCCTTGGCGCCAAAACAACCGCCAAATTATCTGCAGACGGAAAATATTATTTGCTGAACGGGCAAAAATGCTGGATCACCAATGGTGGTTTTGCGGATATATATACAGTGTTTGCAAAGATCGACGGAGACAAATTCTCCGCATTTATCGTCGAAAGAGGATTCGAAGGGTTCACCCAGGGACCGGAAGAACATAAAATGGGCATTAAAGGCTCCTCTACGGTTCAGCTCTATTTCCAGGATTGCAAAGTCCCGGCAGAAAATCTGTTAGGAGAGATAGGGAAGGGGCACATCATAGCATTTAATATTTTGAATATAGGCAGGCTGAAATTATGTGCCGCCGCTTTAGGAGGAGCAAAACGCGCACTCACCACTACCATCCAATACGCAAATACCCGGGAACAATTTAAGACGGCCATTGCAAATTTCGGTGCCATAAAGAATAAACTGGCTGAAATGGCCATCCAGATTTGGGTAGGCGAGAGTGCGCTTTATCGCACTGCCAAATGGATTGATGATAAGGAAACGGAACTGTCCGCCTCCGGCAAACCCTTTAATGAAGCTGTTCTTGCAGCAGCAGAGGAATATGCTATTGAATGTGCCATCCTGAAGGTCTTCGGCAGCGAAGCTTTGGATTTCGTGGCCGATGAAGGCGTACAGATCCATGGAGGGAATGGGTACAGCGATGAATATATTATTTCAAAAGCCTACCGGGATAGCCGGATCAACCGGATCTATGAAGGAACGAACGAGATCAACAGGTTACTGACTGTTGACATGGTTCTGAAAAGAGCCATGAAAGGACGCCTGGATATTATGGGCCCGGCCATGGCCGTATCCAAAGAATTGATGAGTATCCCTGATTTTGGAAGCGAGGAAGATGGCCCTTTTGCAAAAGAGAAAAAAGCCATCCGGCAATTTAAAAAGGCAATTCTGATGACAGCTGGCGGTGCGGTACAAAAGCTTATGGCCAAGATAGAAGGGGAACAGGAAATCCTGATGAATATTGCAGATATGGCCATACAGACCTTTGCAGCGGAAAGCGCACTGCTACGTGCACAAAAACTGGTGGACCAACGGGGAGAGGCGGCCAGCCAGTTTGAACTGGATAGTATGCGGACCTATTTATACGATGCGGCCGATCATATCAACAAATCCGGCAAAGACGCGATCAATGCTTTTGCAGAAGGAGATGAACAACGAATGATGTTGCTGGGATTAAAACGGTTTACCAAAGTCGATCCTTTCAATAGTAAGGAAGCGAAAAGAAGAATTGCCGCTAAACTGATCAGTGAAAATAAATATCCCCTGTAATTGGAGAAGGACAGGAGGGTAATTTACCCGCGAGTCACACATAGAAGAAAAGCCATCCGGGTTTACGGGTGGCTTTTTGTTTGATTACTCCCCTTTAAGGAGGCCGAGGGATTTCCAGGAAAGGGGTATCTTTAGAAAAATTTGAGTAATGGGGAAAGTAGCGCTTTGTATTTTGCTGCTGTTGGATGTGTATACGGGATTTTCCCAGGATAGCGTGTGGTTTGCACGTACAACGGGCAAACGATCCTACCTGTTATACGGGATCGGCGAAGACAGACTTGGTGGGGCAAAAATGGGAATGCTGGATTCGAATATCCTGGTGAAGATCATCGATAGTTTTCATACGGAGTATAAAATTCAACTTTCCGGCTCCCACTCCGCTTATATTGCCAAAAGCAGCGTTGTTCTTTCCGGCAAACATGCCGATCTTCAGGTGCCGCACAATAACCATCTTAGCGCCAGCATGAAAGTTTATGGGGATTCTGCATTCGATTATATAAATATTAACCTCGATGAACGCCTACCCTATCAAAGTTACCAGTTAATCAACCCTTCCCGGATTGTCCTGACTTTATTCGGCGTGACAAGTAATACGAATTGGATCACGCAGCTGCGCAGCGCCAAAGAGATCCGCAATACCTGGTACGAACAGGTGGAGGATGATGTGCTGCGTGTTTATGTGGAATTAAAACATGCCCAGCATTGGGGACATGACCTGGCTTATGACAGCACCGGGAAAGTATTGATCTTAAAAGTAAAAAGACAACCGCTCCTTCCGGATATTCACAAGCTAAGGATTGCCATCGATGCGGGACACGGCGGTGACAACAGCGGGGCCAGCGGAGGCAAGAGTAATATTTCGGAAAAATCCCTTACTCTTTTATTTGCGAAAGAACTCCAGAAAACCCTGCAGCAGGCAGGAGTTAAACAGGTTTACCTGACCCGCACAAAAGACACCTCCCTCTCTATGCCGGAGAGGATAGATATGCTAAAACAATTCGATCCACACTTGTTGGTGAGTATACATCTTAATTCTGCCAATTCGGATACTGTGCAAGGGACCAGTACTTATTACCGTTATATCGGTTTCCGGCCGTTAAGTATGGCCATTCTTAATCAGATGCTGACCCTGGGCCTTAAAGAATATGGTAATGTAGGTAATTTTAATTTTTCCCTGAGCGGCCCGACCGATTATCCGAACGTCCTGGTCGAAGTGGCCTTCCTAAGCAACCCCGCCGATGAAAAGAAGATCCTGAGTCCGGTATTCCGAAAAGCGGTCGCCCGGAAAATATACCTGGGCATTCAGGACTGGCTGAAACAACTGAAGTGAACAATAATAAACTGAACTAATGAACGGATACCTGATGCAGGAACAAAGCTTTACCAAGGGTGAAGATCATTTTGTGGAAAGTTTCTCCCCGGAGAATAATTATGGGGTAGTGTTTGAAGACGATGGAGAAACCGCTTATTTCTATGCCGTAGAGAAAGATCCCGAAGGACCAGGTCTGAAGGTATTGGATGCCTTGCACATCTATGAAACAGAGGAAGATAGTCCCCGGGAGCCTTCCAATCTGGTGATCGTATGGTCAAGGGATTGGAAAAAATGCGCGCTGGTCCTCAATGGATTTTGCCATGCCATTTTTGATTTTGCCATTCAGGGCGGGTACAATATCAATGAATTCCCTCCTCCGAATGAGTTCTGGACAAAGGGCGAACGAAAGCTGACAGATGAGCTGATCCGGAGCCTTTTCTGAGAAGCGAAAGAGTGTCGGTAAATTCCTGAATTGCCGTAAAAATAATTCAACAATAAATAAGGTAATCAATATCGTTAACCGTTCAAAGAAATCTCAAACATGTCTCTTTCCAACATTTTCGTCCATCACGTTTATTTCTGGTTAAAGAGCCCGGGAAGTACATCAGACCTGGCCGCCCTGACTGCAGGGTTGGAAAAACTGGCCAAGGTCAGTACCATCAGGCAGTTTCATATCGGACAACCAGCAGGAACCGACCGGGGTGTCATCGATACTTCCTATGCGTTGTCATGGCTCGTATTATTCGATTCCGCAGCAGATCAGGATAGTTACCAGACAGACCCCATCCATCTCCGTTTTGTGGAGGAATGTTCCCCGCTGTGGGACAAGGTGATGGTTTATGATTCGGTGGATCTATGACCCGGCAGGTAGCTGGGCTGCTGCCGCTTCATCAACGAACCAGTGCAGCTCTCCTGTCACCGGTTTGATCTCCTGTGACGGATACAGGTCAGGGTTATAGGCGCCTTTCAGGACCTCTTTCAGGGCATGGGCTTTTCCCGTTCCTGTCGTTAAAAAAGCAATTTTGGCGGCCAGGTTCACGATGGTTTTAGTCAGTGTGATCCGGTACATGTCCTGCGCCTTCAGGAAAAAAGAATGAGCCCAGGCCTTTTCTTCGTGAACGACTTCCGTTCCCGGAAAAAGAGACAACGTATGGCCGTCATCTCCCATACCTAATAATACCAGATCGAAGCTGGAGGAGCCTGTTGTAAAATATTGGTGCAATATTTTCTCATATTCAAGGGCGGACTCTTCCGGAGGAATGTCGGTCCGCATTACATGTATCTGGGACGCTGGCACCGGAACAAAATTCAGGAGCGTGTCATAGGCCATCTTTGCATTGTTCCGGCTATCTTCAAATGGAACGTCTCTTTCGTCTCCCCAGAAAATATGCAGTTTTGACCAATCTATCTGCTCTTTATAGGGAGAGGCTGCCAGAATCTTATGAAGACGCTGGGGTGTACTGCCGCCAGATAAAGCGATAGTGAATCGGTCCTGCTTTTGCAGGGTTTCGCGGATCGTTTCGGCTATCCATGCTGCAACGGCTTCGCTGAGAGCCTCTCCGGTATTAAAAATATGTAATTGCATAGTTAAATCGTTTGCTGACTTGCAGCTTTTTATGTCGTTTGCGGAGGAAGGGTGATCCAGTTATGACCATCCCTTGCGATCAGCGCTTCTGCATCCTCCGGTCCCCATGCATCCGGAGTATAGTTGGGAAAGTCTACCGGCGGGCGGCTTTCCCATGTTTCCAGGATCGGCATGACTATTTTCCAGGCGGCTTCTACCTGATCGGCACGCATAAACAAAGTGGGATTGCCTTCCATGACATCCAGCAGCAAGGTCTCGTAGGCTTCCGGTTCGTGGGTAGAATCAGAATTAAAGACCATGTCCACCGGGTCCAGGTTCATAGATTGGCCTGGACGTTTGGCCTGGAAACGTAAGCGGACTTCCATTTCGGGCTGAATGCTGATGGTTAGCCGGTTAGCCCGCCAGGTATCCGACGCTTCCGGCGGAAAGGCATAACTGGGGGCTGTCTTGAATTGTATGGTGATATTGGTGGTCTTCTGGTTCATTCGTTTGCCAGTACGGACATAGAAGGGAACGTCCTGCCAGCGCCAGTTGTCAATGTAAAATTTGACGGCGGCAAAGGTTTCGACAGGAGAACCGGGGTTCACACTTTTTTCCTGTTTGTAACCCGGTACTTTTTGTCCTTTCATCCAACCTTCGGCGTATTGGCCACGCACAGCATAGTGGTTGACATCCTCTTTATTGATCTTCCGGATGGCATTCAGCACGTCCACTTTTTTATTCCGGATCTCATTGGCGTCAAAGGACACCGGAGCTTCCATGGCGATCATACACATCAGCTGGAGGATATGGTTCTGGACCATGTCCCGCAAGGCACCGGAGCTTTCATAATAACCACCGCGTCCTTCCACCCCTACCGTTTCTGCCGCCGTGATCTGTACGGACTCGATGTAGTGCCGGTTCCAGATGGGCTCGAAAAGGGCATTGGCAAAACGGAGAGAAAGGATATTCTGCACCGACTCTTTACCAAGATAGTGATCGATACGATAAATCTGTTCTTCCTTGAACATGCTCATCAACAACTGATTCAGCTCGTGAGCACTATCAAGGTCGTGTCCAAAAGGTTTTTCGATGACGATCCGGGTCGTTGCCGTTTCGGAGCAGGTCTTTAGTGCGCCTAATTTTTTGGCAATATCCGGCATCAGCTGGGGTGCGACCGAGAGGTAAAAGATGACATTGGGATGTTCGCCCATCTCGGTTTCTTTGGCCTTGATGATGTCAGCGATCTTATCGTAATTGGCATCTTTTTCTGCATCCATCTGCAGGTAGGAGATGTGTTGGGAAAAATTTTCCCAGTGACCGTTAGGCTCTTCCCCTTTCCGGCGGCTGAACTGTTTGATCCCGTCGAGCAGGCGTTTGCGGTAATCCTCGTCATTATAAGGACTACGGCCGATACCGACGATACCAAATTTTTCCGGCATCCACTCGTCGATGAATAAATTATATAGGGCAGGTGAAAGCTTTCTGAAATTTAAGTCACCACTACCTCCGAAAATAAAGATCAGGGAGGCGGGCGGTCGTTTGTGGTTTTGCATAAACTGTAACTTCTTTAATTATTTAGGGCTCCATTCACTGTGAAATACGCCTGCTTCGTCGATACGTTGGTAAGTGTGCGCCCCGAAATAATCCCTTTGAGCCTGGATCAGGTTGGTCGGAAGACGCTCGCTTCGATACCCATCGAAATAGCTTAATGTAGCCATAAGGCCGGCAACCGGATATCCCATATGGATGGCATGGATGATCACATTGCGCATATTTTGTTTTTTTGCTTGCAGCAATTGTGCGATATCTCCATTTAACAACAAATTCGGGAGCTGAGAGTTCTTAGTATAGGCAGAAAAAAATACTTCCAGCAAAGAAGAACGGATAATACAGCCGCCTCTCCATACTCTTACTACTTCGGGCATGGGGATCTCCATATCCAGCTCTTTGGATGCTACGTGCAGCATGGCCAGGCCTTGGGCATAGCTAACGATGACCGCGAAATAGAGGGCGTCATGTACCTGCTGGATAAATACTTCTTTGGGTACGGGAACGTCCACTGTGGATGTTTTATAAAGGCCTGCCGCCTGTGTCCTTTCGTCTTTGAAAGCGGACAGCTCGCGCGAACAGACGGCCATATCAATGACCGGGATGGGAACGCCGAGATCCATCGCATCCTGGGAGGTCCATTTTCCGGTTCCTTTGGATCCGGCTTTGTCAAGGATCATATCTACCAGGCGATTGGGAGTCTTTTCGTCCTGTTTGAGAAAAATGTCCTTGGTAATTTCCACTAAAAAGGACTGTAATTCACCTTCATTCCAGGTTTTATAAACTTTATGGAGTTCGTCATTGTCCAATCCTAATCCCCGGTGGAGCAGGTCATAGGTTTCACTGATCAGTTGCATAATGGCATATTCTATCCCATTGTGCACCATTTTTACATAATGGCCTGCCGCGCCTTTTCCCAGATGAGCTACACAGGGACTGCCGTTTACTTTTGCTGCGACCGCCTCCAGGATGGGCTGAACATGAGGATATGCGGCAGGATCTCCACCCGGCATGATGCTGGGGCCGGATCTTGCACCTTGTTCGCCGCCGGAGATACCCACGCCCATAAAATGAAAGCCTTTCTCCTCCAGGAAAGTAACCCTGCGTAAAGTGTCTGTATAATGCGAATTTCCTCCGTCAATCACGATATCCCCTTTATCCAGTAATGGGAGGAGATCGCCGATCACATCATCCACCGGTTTACCGGCAGGGACCAGCATCATCAGTTTACGGGGTTTTTCCAATTGCCGGATCATCTCTGCCAGGGTGTTCACGCCTTTTACGGTGGTTCCGGCCGTTGCGGAAGATTCCAGGGAAGCCGTTTTCTGGGGATCCTTATCGAAGCCGACTACTGAAAAGCCGTGATCGGCCATATTAAGCAGCAGATTGCGCCCCATAACCCCGAGGCCGATCATACCGAAATCAAATAATTTGTTTGCCATGAGAATTGTTGTTTGGACGGGGGCAAAATTAGGCATTTTAATATTGGTAAATCCATTGAAAGCCAAATGGTACTATTTTTTGAAGGGATGAAAAAAACAGCCCTTTAAAAAGAGAAAAATCAATAAATGGCATATCAGGCGTAAAGACATGTGGCCATTCGGAATGAATGGCTTGTTTTTTGTAGCTGATTGATATGGTTATGGTTAATTCAGGTTGAATTTATACCTAGTTGTCAGTTTTTTTGTATATTTATCGCCCTGAATAAGTATTGAGTCTTTTTGGAACGATCAATCCTTTAATTCCACTAGACCGTACCTTACTCTCTCCACTATCCTTTTACTTACCCACTATCCTCATTTTAGCAAAACCACCTGACGTACCCTTTACAGATCGTTTGCCAATAAAACTTTCGCCTTTTTAATTTATTGATAATTGGTTAATCCTCTCATATGCGGAAATTTGTACTTTTCAGCTTAGGGTGCTTTTTTTTATTTTTTATAATGAATACGAAGTCTGCCTTGTCCCAGGTGGATGTACTGACCCAGCACAACGATCTTAACCGGACGGGATGGAATGCCCAGGAAACCAAACTCAATACAAAAAATGTGAAGGCGGGGCCATTCGCCCTGTTGTTCAACTATCCCGTAGATGATCAGATCTATGCCCAACCCCTGATCGTATCGCAGGTCAATATTCCGGGAGTAGGGTTAAGGGACGTGCTCTTTGTGGCTACCGTCAATAATACTGTTTATGCTTTGGATGCGGATAGTTTGCGGACCTCTCCCTTCTGGAAGGTCAATCTTTCTCCTACCGGCACAAGGCCCCCGAAAAACACGGATATGTCCGGCGCCTGCTCCGGAAATTATAAGGATTTTTCCGGCAATATCGGGATCGTCGGAACGCCGGTGATCAATAAAGCAACGGGTACGATCTATTTGGTCTCCCGGAGCCTGACGACGACCGGCGCTATCTACAAACAATACCTCCATGCATTGGACATCACTACCGGTGCAGAAAAAGCAGGCAGCCCTGTGGTAATTACCGCTACGGCCAATGGGCACGGAGATGGCAATGTAGGTGGAGTGATCACGTTTAATTCCCAAAAACAAAATCAGCGTCCCGGACTGTTGCTGCTGAATGGTATCGTATATATCGGATTCTCCTCCCATTGTGACTGGGGCCCTTATCATGGATGGCTCCTGGGATATGATGCGACGACCCTGCAACAAAAAGTAGTCTATATCGATACTCCGGAAGGTATGGAAGGCGGTCTCTGGATGAGTGGTGCGGCCCCTTCTGCCGATGCGGCTGGTAATATTTACCTGTCCACGGGAAATGGAACGGTGGGAGTAGGAAGCAATCAGTCAGATCTCACGAACCGGGGCGAAAGTTTGCTGAAGCTTACCCCCTCCGGCAGCACCTTGACTGTCGCCGATTTTTTTACCCCCAGTAATTATTTAGCCCTCGAGCAATCCGATCTGGATTTCGGGGTGACACAGACCTTGCTGGTCCCCGGGACGAATCTGATCATGACGGGCTGTAAAGATGGCCATTTATACCTGGCGGACAGGACCAATATGGGGGGCTATAATGCCGCCGCCAATCAAAATCTGCAAATGATCAACCTTGGAGCCGGGGCGCATTTACGTTCTTCATTTGGTTATTATAAAGGAAGCGCCCGTGAATTTGTGTACTCCTGGTCGGAAAATACTTCTCTTAAATCCTATCCGGTAATCAGGACAAATAGTTTGGGCAACCTGGATGCCGTTAATATCGTGAGCAGCGGTCTGCAGGGACCAACCGGGAACAGTGGGGCTATGATGGCCGTCTCTTCCAATGGTGCAGTGGATTCCACGGCTATTCTCTGGGCCAGCCATCCCCTTGGTTGCGATGCGAATCAGTCGGTTTGCCCGGCCATCCTGCGCGCGGTCAATGCCAATGATGTCACCAAGGAACTTTGGAATTCCAATCTCAATCCCAGTGATAAAATCCCGACTTATGCCAAGTTCGTTTGCCCAACCATCGCTAACGGACGGGTGTATATTGCTACATTTTCCAATCAGCTGATGGTCTACGGGCTGACCAATAACGGGGCGGATACCTGTAATTCTCCGAATGTGGCCCTGAATAAAACAGCCACGGCTTCCATCGCCCAGGCATCTGCCGCTAATGCCTTCGACGGCAACCTTAATACTTCCTGGTCCACCACCAGTACTGCCACGCAAACCATTTATATCGATCTGGGAGCCAGATATGATCTTTGCCGGATTGTCCTGCATTGGGGAGCCGCTTACGGAAAGGATTACAATCTCCAGGTTTCCGATGATCCCGCCACCTGGACAAATACCATTCAGGCCATCACAGGAAATAGTTCACTTGATAATACCCTTAATGTTCATGCTTCAGGCCGGTATGTCCGTATGCAGGGGATAACAGCGGGTACTGCCAGTGGCTATGCCATTAAAGAAATGGAAGTTTACGGTACTCCAACCGTCTCATGTTTTCCGCCTGCCGGTCTTAGTGTAAGTAACCTGACTCAGACAGGGGCCACGATCAGCTGGCCTTCGGTTTCTGGCGCAACGGGGTACTCCATTCAATATAAAACGGTCAGCGATGCCAGTTGGACCACTATAATAAGCACGGGTAATTCCGCTACTCTGCCGGCTCTTTCCTGTGGAACGGATTACTTATACCAGGTGGCGACCTCTTGTAGCGCAGGACTGCAAAGTGCCTATTCCTCTTCTTCCTCTTTTACAACCTCCGACTGTACCGTCCCATGTGGCCCCCTTCCCACCCGTTGGACAACTTCGGATATCGGGAATATTGGTATCGCAGGTTCCGCCTGTTACAGTGTCCCAACCTTTACCTTACAAGGGTCAGGAGCCGATATCGGAGGAAATACCGATGCGTTCCGGTTTGCCTATATCACCCTGGTAGGGGACGACGCTATCGATGCCAGAATTATCAGCCAGGATAATAGCGATCCTTCCAATAAAGTGGGTATCATGATCCGGGAAACTACTGCCCCGGATTCGCGTAATGCCTTTATCGCGTTGACCAACGGTTTGGGGGCTACCTTTCAATACCGCAATGTCACTTCGGGAAGTACGACTTCCAATTTTATTAACACCCTTTCTTCTCCTGCCGCGCCATATAAGATTAGATTGGTCAAGGCCGGTTCCGTTTACAGCGGATTCATTTCCCCTGACGATAATAGCAATATCTGGACGCCGGTTGGATCTCCCGTGGATCTGGGTTTTGGCGCCGGGACCAACGCGACTTATGCAGGCTTTGCCATTACCAGCCATAATAACACGCTGAAATCCACGGCTACCGCGGATAATTTTGGACAGTCCACGGTTCTGCCCGTTAAACTGATCAGTTTTACCGGAAGGAATATCAATGATCAGTATGTTGCCCTGCAGTGGGCTACGGCAACCGAGCAGAACAACGATCATTTTGAGGTGGAAAGAAAAAATCCCGACGGCCTGTATTACAGAACCATTGCAGAGGTGAAAGGAGCAGGAAACAGTGAAGTTCCTCAGCAATATACAGCAGAGGATCATAATCCTAATCCCGGTCTTAATTTCTACAGGCTGAAACAAGTGGATCTGGATGGCAGGTTCGCCTATTCTCCGGTCATCCTCATACGGTATGACAAACAACCGGCCCCCTTGTTATTTCCAAATCCTGCCTCCACCTCCTTTAATGTCGTGGCAGGACTACAGCCGGTGAAAGAAGTAAGTGTCTTCGATGTCTCCGGCAGAAACGTGCTTCGGATGCTAAATGGCTCCGGAACGTCTTCCGTGGTCGTTTCCTGCGACAAACTGACGGCAGGGATATACATCGTTCAAATAAAAACTGCTACACAGGTTTATGTCCAGAAGCTGCTAAAGCAGTAGTCAGTCATAAGTTCATGAAAAGAAAAGTGAAGAAAAGGAAAATAGTTAAAAAGATTAGTTTGTAGTAAGCGATACCGTAGCAACATAAAGAAGCCGGCTCAGTGATTTCTCACCGGGCCGGCCTCTTTTTTATGGCAACTTATGGCTTAGTTTGTTTCCGGATGGGCAGACCCGCGATGACAGGTCGTGCAGGATACGGCAGGAATAATTGCCCCTTTATCATCCTTATTAAAACTGAAATATTTTTTATTGATCTTAGCTGTCATGCGGAACATATGGCGGGCAATATCTTTCTCCGGTTTGGCATCGCTGGAAAAATCCAGGTGTCTTGAAGCGGTGTCTTTGGAAGGAGCATGGCAAAAACTGCACTTTACCCCCAGGGCTGCTTTCCAATGGTCCATTACTTTATCCAGGTCATCATCACTGATGTCTTTGGGCAATACTTTCAGATTTCTTTTGTGCTTGTTTTCAATTGGCCTGTTTTCGGCTGGGCGGTCAGCAGGACGGGTGGCTGCTACCCCGATCAGCATAAACAGGATTAAACCTAATACGACGCAAATTTTTTTGTAATACAGCATGCAGGTAATTTTTTATTGCCTCAATTTAGGAAAAGGGTACTACAAATGCATTAAAAATTTGACAGTATTTTGACAAAAGGAAAGATTTGTTCCTTAATCTACAAATCGTAAGGTATACCTAACTTTGCCGGATGTTTCAAAATGAGCCCCCGGGTCTGTTAAAAAAAGGGCATATTATAGTGATGGCTATCTGTACCGGATTGATCGTTGCTAATATCTACTATTGTCAGCCGTTAATTGTATTGATCAGCAAAGAATTCGGTCTTCCTGAAAGTAAGGTAGGCAGCATTGCCTTTTTTACCCAGGCAGGGTATGCCCTGGGACTTTTGTTCTTTGTTCCGCTTGGAGATAAACTGGAGCGGAAGAACCAGATTATCTGGATGACGGCTTTTGCGGTTGCCGCCCTTATCCTGGCAGCGATCTCGCCCAATCTCCTTAGCCTTCAGCTGGCAAGTCTCCTTATAGGAGCCTGCTCAGTAGTTCCGCAGCTGATCATGCCCATGGCTGCTCACCTGGCATCACCCTCCAGGACTGGAAAGGTGATTGGCGCTATCATGAGCGGATTATTGATCGGTATCCTGTTATCGAGGACCCTTAGCGGGTTCGTGGGGGTATGGCTGGGATGGAGAGGGATGTTCTGGGTGGCTGCGGGGATCAGTTTTTCTTTATTGCTGATCATGCGCCTGACCTTTCCGGTAAGCAGACCTTCCTTTTCAGGATCCTATGCTTCCCTCATGCGGTCATTGACTACCCTGATCAAAGAGCAGCCCCTGTTGCGGGAAGCCGCTATGATCAATGCCCTTGCCTTTTCCACCTTTGGCATGTTCTGGACCACCATGGTTCTTCATTTATCCGGTTCTCCTTTTCACCTGCATAGCGATATGATCGGCTTATTCGGCCTGGCAGCTGCCGCAGGTGCGCTCGCCGCGCCCCTGGTCGGCGGATCGGCGGATAAACGGAATCCACGGATCGCCATCGGGTATGGGATCGTCCTGATGTTCGTTTCGTTTGTAATATTTTACATTTGGGAGTATTCTATTGCAGGTATGATCGCCGGGATCATTCTACTGGATTTGGCCATGCAGTGTATTCACGTATCCAATCAAAGCAGGGTCTATGCATTAATTCCGGGTGCACGGAACCGGTTAAATACCGTATATATGACAGCGAGTTTTACCGGTACTTCCCTTGGATCGGCTATCGGGCTGCTGGTGTGGGACAAACACTCCTGGACAGGAGTGAGCATAACCGGAATGATTCTCGCCGCGACAGCTTTTCTGATCTATGCAGGTACCTATAAAAAACCCCCCGTTCCGGTTGTCGGAGCATAAAAATGAATGACCAAAATTAATATAAGCCTACTATGTCTACTTCCCGCCGTGCAGCGCTAAGTTTTATCTTCGTGACTGTTTTGATCGATTTTATCGGGTTTGGTATCATAATCCCGGTTTTGCCGAAACTTATCTCGCAATTGATACATGGCAGCCTGAGTGATGCAGCCCGTTACGGGGGCCTGATGTTATTCGCCTATGCTTTCATGCAGTTTATTTTTGCGCCAGTTCTGGGTAATCTCAGTGACCGGTATGGACGCAGACCGGTATTATTGTTCTCTCTTTTCGGTTTTGGCATCGATTATCTGTTCCTGGCTTTTGCGCCGACGATCGGATGGTTATTCGTAGGAAGGGTGATAGCGGGAATCACAGGAGCCAGTTTTACAACGGCATCCGCCTATATTGCCGATATCAGTACCCCGGAGAAAAGAGCGCAAAATTTTGGAATGCTGGGTGCTGCTTTTGGAATAGGTTTTATTATCGGCCCCGCCCTTGGCGGTCAATTGGGGGTATTTGGCCCGAGGGTTCCCTTTATCGCTTCGGCAATCCTAACCTTACT